>JBDTAG010000243.1:0-5908 GCA_039924745.1 Rhodoferax sp. | reverse complement strand
CTCCACAATCCGCTGCGAAGTCTGGCGCAATGCGATGTCTATGGATTCGGCTGCGTTGCGTAGCAAATTGATTAGTACCTGTTCGATCAAGATGGGGTCCACCATCAGCGTGGGCAGGCGCGCGGCAACATAGTGATTGAGTCGCACATTGAATCGACGCAGTTCGATTTCGGCCAGCTCTACCGCCTCGGCGACGATGCTGCTGACCTCGGATGGCGTGCGGTTGGGTTCACTGCGTTTCACGAACGAGCGAATGCGGTGAATGATCTGGCCTGCGCGTTGGGCCTGCTTGGCCGTCTTCTCCAGCGCACCCAGCAGGTCTTCTTCACTTATCTGCTGGGCCTTGATGCGTGACACCATGCCGTTGCAGTAGTTGTTGATCGCGGTAAGCGGTTGGTTTAACTCGTGGGCAACACTGGAGGCCATTTCACCCATGGTTATCAGACGGCTTGCGGTTTGTGCGCGTTCAGTCTGGTTGGCGGCCTGTTCTTCAGTCAGGCGACGCGCCGTGATGTCGGTGGCAATAACCATCTGCGCCAGACGGCCATCGACCCAGCTCAGGTAGCGGGTGCGGACCTCAAGCCATTTGTTCAGGTCTGCTATGTAGATTTCAGCGCTTTCGGTTTCGGTGTCTGGCAGTGCGCTGGTCGGCAGTCCCGCAAAAGAATCCACACTGTCCATGGATTCATCGTTGGTCGGGTTCTCGGGTATGCCGGCCTGTGCTACCAATTGCAGGTGTCCATTGGCTTGCATGCCAAACCATTGGCGATAGAGTTTGTTGGCAAACAAAAGCTCATCGCTGCCCAAAGGTGCTACTGAAATGGAGGCGTGCAGGGCTTCTAGCACGGTTGTAAAGCGCTCGTGGGAGGCCGACAACTGTTCGCGCACACGGTTCGGCTCGGTGATATCGGTCATCGATGTCATCCAACCGGTTTGCTTTCCGACAGCGTCGATCAGCGGCGAACGGTACAGGCGAGCGACAAAAAGAGTGTTGTCCCGGCGTTTGACACGCACCTGTATGCCGCCCGGCGCCGTTTTTCCCGACAACTCTTCATCCAATAGCGAGTGCAATTGTTCGCGGTCGTTTTCGGGCCAATAGGGGAAGGGCGCAGTGCGGCCAACCAGCTCTGGTTCGGTCCAGCCAGTCATCTGGCAAAACGCGGCGTTGACATAGGTGATGCGGCCTTGCAAATCCATGGCGCGCATACCTGTCAACATGGAGTTCTCCATGGCGCGGCGGAAGGTGGTTTCAGAAATCAGTGCCTGTTGTGCCTGCATGCGGCGCCGGGTGTGGCGCCAGTTGGCAATCAGCATCCAGGCGGTCATCACACTCAACGTACTAACTAACCAAAATAGTCCGCTACCAATAACCCCCAGCGATGCGCGGTAGGCCTGGCCACGCACCACCAATGCACTTCCAACTGGCGAAACCGGCATGGAGTATTCGGTAGTCGGGCTGGTCCAAGGCATTAAATTCTTGACTGACTTTTTTGCGGGTAGCGCGATACCGGCCAATAGGCCGCCTTTGGCGTCTTGTAGCGATACGGCGTACCGGGACGTCACCTCATTGGGTACCCCATAGCGGTACAGGCCATCCACCGAATACTGTGCCAGCAGCACGCCCGAAAAGCGGCTGCGGTCGTTCAAAGGCAACAGCATCTGTAGCAACGGTGTCTCATGGTCTGTGACCAGCGGCTGCACATAGATCGGCTGTTGCAGTTCGCGGGCCGCAAGGAATCCAACCAAGGTTTCGTTTCGTTGCGCGCCATCACCACTGGCATTGAGCTGGCTGCTGACTGCAATCGCGGTACCCAGTGCGGATTTGACGCGTTTGCGCTCGTCCACCCAGGCCAAGCCTTGTAATTCCAAATATTGGTTGAGCAGGGCACGTGAACGTGCACGGAACTCGTCCACGTCCATTTCGCGGTTGGATATCTCGCGCGCCATGCGCATCAGTTGCTCTTGGCGCTCCAGCAGGCGCAAGCGCAGGCGCTGTTGGGTGTATTCCACGTCTCGCTGCACGGCTTGCTGCTCACGGTCCATTTCCTCCAGCCGCAGATACCCCAGCGCCGCAACAATGGCGACAAAAAACAACAATACAGCGGCTAAGGGGGCAAGCACAGCCAGCCTGTCTTGGCGGTGCGGAGCTAGTTTGTGCCACCAACGCCTCGCGCGGGCCACGGTGTTAAAAGCCAGAGGCTTTTGCAAAGAAATCAGCTTGGGCAGTGGCATGAGCCTAGTGTAGGGGAGCGCTCGCAGAAATGATTTTCAATAATCCGCATTATGAAATCAATCGGCATAGTTTGAAATTTTAAAAAACTTATGTGAAAATAGGTAGAACGACCTAAAACGTACTAAATTGCTTCAAAACAACGAGGAGACATCCATGTCAGCAGTTCCCCCCGGCGCGGCCAGCGCCCCGAGTCTAGATCTGGACAGCCAGGAAACCCGCGAATGGATGGACGCGCTGTCCGCCGTCATTGAGAGCGAAGGACCCGAACGCGCGCACTTTCTGCTGGAGCAACTTTTAGAGCATGCGCGCCAAAGCAGCATTGATCTGCCTTTTTCCGCTAACACCGGCTACGTCAATACGATTGAACCTGGGCAAGAAGCGCATTGCCCAGGCAACATTCAGATCGAAAAGCGCCTGCGCGCGTATATGCGCTGGAACGCCATGGCCATGGTGGTGCGCGCCAACCGTTTGCACCCCGAAGATGGTGGTGACCTGGGTGGCCATATCGGTTCGTTTGCGTCGGTGGCCAGCATGTTTGGTGCCGGTTTTAATCACTTTTGGCACGCCGAGAGCGAAGGCCATGGTGGCGACCTGCTCTACATCCAGGGTCACAGTTCGCCTGGTATCTATGCGCGGGCCTATATGGAAGGGCGGCTTTCTGAAGACCAGCTCGACAATTTCCGCCAGGAAGTCGGCGGCAAGGGTCTTTCGAGTTACCCGCACCCTAAATTGATGCCCGAGTTTTGGCAATTTCCGACCGTCTCCATGGGCCTTGGCCCGTTGATGGCTATTTACCAAGCGCGCTTTCTCAAATACCTGCACGCCCGGGGCATTGCCAATACCGAGAACCGCAAGGTTTGGGTGTTCTGCGGTGACGGCGAGATGGATGAACCCGAATCGCTGGGCGCCATCGGACTGGCCGCACGCGAGAACCTCGACAACCTGATCTTTGTTGTCAATTGCAACTTGCAACGGCTGGACGGCCCGGTGCGTGGCAATGGCAAGATCGTGCAGGAGCTTGAAGGCGAATTCCGTGGCAGCGGCTGGAATGTCATCAAACTGTTGTGGGGCAACGGCTGGGACGCACTGCTGGCGCGTGACAAAACCGGCAAGCTCAAACAATTGATGATGGAAACGCTGGACGGCGACTACCAGTCCTTCAAGGCCAACGACGGCGCCTTCGTACGCAAGAATTTCTTTGGTCGCTTCCCTGAAACGCTCAAGCTGGTCGAGCACATGTCTGACGAGGAAGTGTTCGAGCTGCGTCGGGGTGGCCACGAGCCAGCCAAGGTCTACGCGGCTTTCCACGCCGCCAACGCGCACAAGGGTCAACCTTCCGTGTTGCTGGTCAAGACGGTCAAGGGCTATGGCATGGGCAAGGCCGGTGAAGGCAAGAACACCGTGCACCAGACCAAGAAGCTCTCGGACGAAGACATCAAGTACATCCGTGATCGCTTCAGCATCCCGATTCCCGATAGCGAATTACCTGGCTTGCCTTACTACAAGCCAGCCGAGGACACGCCTGAAATGCGCTACCTGCACGAGCGCCGCAAGGCCTTGGGTGGCTACCTGCCGCATCGCCGCACCAAAGCCGATGAGCACTTCACCGTGCCTTCGCTGGAGACTTTCAAGGCTACCTTGGAGCCCACCGCTGAAGGCCGTGAGATCAGCACCACCCAAGCCTTTGTGCGCTTTGTTACGCAGTTGCTGCGCGACCAGGCCTTGGGCCCACGTGTGGTGCCTATTTTGGTGGATGAGGCCCGCACCTTCGGCATGGAAGGGCTGTTCCGCCAGATCGGTATCTACAACCCCAAGGGCCAGCTGTACACCCCCGTAGACCGCGACCAGGTGATGTACTACCGCGAAGACAAAGCCGGGCAGATTTTGCAAGAAGGTATCAACGAAGCGGGTGGCATGTGCAGCTGGATTGCAGCATCCACCAGCTACAGCACCAACAACCGCATCATGGTGCCGTTCTATGTGTACTACTCGATGTTCGGCTTCCAGCGCATTGGCGATTTGGCTTGGGCAGCGGGTGACATGCAGGCGCGCGGCTTCATGCTGGGTGGCACGTCGGGGCGCACGACGCTCAATGGCGAAGGCCTGCAGCACGAAGACGGTCACAGCCACATTCTGGCCGGCACCATCCCCAACTGCGTATCCTACGACCCGACGTTTGCACATGAGGTGGGTGTCATCCTGCACCATGGCTTGCAGCGCATGGTTGAGAAGCAAGAAAACGTTTTCTACTACATCACGCTGTTGAATGAAAACTACCCCATGCCAGGGCTGACCGTTGGCACCGAAGAGCAGATCATCAAAGGCATGTACATGTGCAAAGAAGGTGCCAAGTTGACGCCGCGCGTGCAACTGCTGGGCTCGGGCACGATCCTGCGCGAAAGCATTGCCGCACAGGCTCTGCTGGAGAAAGACTGGGGCGTTGGCGCCGACGTCTGGAGCTGCCCCAGCTTCAATGAGCTCACACGCGAAGGGCAAGACTGCGAACGCTGGAACCTGCTGCACCCGCTGGAAGCACCGCGTGTGTCGTTTGTGACGCAGCAGCTCGACAAGGCCAAGGGCCCGGTCGTGGCGTCCACCGATTACATGAAGGCCTATGCCGAGCAGATTCGCCCCTTCATCCCCAAAGGCCGCCCTTACAAGGTACTGGGCACCGATGGCTTTGGCCGCAGTGATTTCCGCAGCAAGCTGCGCGAGCACTTTGAAATCAACCGCCACTACATCGTCGTTGCCGCCCTGAAAGCGTTGAGCGAGGAGGGCACCGTGCCAGTGGCCAAGGTAGCGGAAGCGATTGCCAAATACAACATCCAGGCGGACAAGATCAATCCGCTGTACGCGTGAGGAGACAACAACATGGCATCCATTGAAATCCAGGTCCCCGATATTGGTGACTTTGCAGAAGTCACCGTCATTGAATTGATGGTCAAGGTCGGCGACACGGTTAAGGCCGAGCAGTCGCTGATCACCGTGGAGTCTGACAAGGCTTCCATGGAGATCCCCTCCAGCCACGGTGGCGTGATCACAGAGATCAAGGTCAAACTTGGCGACAAGGTCAAACAGGGTTCGATCGTCGTTTTGCTGGAAGGTTCTGAACAAAATCAGGCTGTAGCCCTCGCAGCTGCTGCACCTGCAGCTACTGTTTCTGTAGCGCCTGCTGCTGCCGCACCTGCGGCTGCATCGTCCAGCGGCCCGGTGGAAGTGCGTATTCCCGATATTGGCGACTTCAAAGACGTCAGCGTCATTGAACTGCTGGTCAAGGTCGGTGACACCATAAAGGTGGAGCAAAGTCTTATCACCGTGGAATCTGACAAGGCTTCGATGGAAATCCCGTCCAGCACCGCTGGCGTGGTCAAAGAGATCAAGGTCAAACTGGGTGATACCGTGAACATCGGTGACCTGGTGGTTATTCTCGAAGGCGTCGTGGGCGCTGCGGCTGCCTCTGTTGCGCCCGCAACCGCTACGGCTGTTGCAGCCGCCCCCACCCCCGTTCGGGCTGAGCCAGTCGAAGCCCCCGCCACAAGCCCTTCGACTGGCTCAGGGCGAACGGAAGTTGTGCCCGCGCACGTACCCGGCGCTGCGTCCTTGGGCTTGCCCCACGCATCACCCTCAGTACGCAAGTTCGCCCGCGAACTCGGTGTGCCTTTGAATGAAGTCAAA
>JBDTAG010000242.1:0-3503 GCA_039924745.1 Rhodoferax sp. | reverse complement strand
GAGGTGGAGCGCTGCAGGCACCGGGCAGGCGCTTCGCCACTGCTGTTCAATGGCGGCAAGTTTTATGCTGAACACCCTCTGTAGGTGTTTCACTGGCAATTGCTACATAAAATATAGCGAACTATTGATATCCCACGAGGGCTAGAGGCCAAAAAATCTTAAACGCTTTGGTTTAGAACGTTGAATTGACGCTGTTGCGCATGGCCATCTGGGCTACGGCGTTGAGGGCGCCATCCTCCACTGGTGCGCCCGAGATCACGCGCATTTGCCCCAGGGCCAGCAGCTTGTCGCGGGACCGACGCGTCATGGACTGCGCATCACCCGCGCCATTGGTGAATAAGAACAAGCTGTTGTGCGAACTGGCCCACGTCAATTGGGTGCGTACCCACTGCGTACCGACCATCAACTCAACCCAGCAGCCGACGGTTAAGGCGGCATTGGCGTCCTGGATATTGATATCCCCAGTTTGTTGCCCCGCAAGATCGGTGTTGGCAGTAGCGCCCTGTGCTTCCGGCATTTCCATGAAGTTGGAGGCCTGTGCTTCTGCCGGAGCCACCCAAGGGTTGTCATCGTCCAACGTCGGCGCGCGCAGTGCGCTTGTAACCTCATCATGGTTGGCAACCTCAACGGGCTCAGGTTTGTCTTCGGCTCGGAATGCACGTTGGTGCAGACCCATCAGTGCTTCAAAAAATGCGCTCGTCTTGGTCGAGGGGAAACGTATGGTCTCCAACCCCTCGCGCAGTGTGCTTAGTAGCGGCGGCACCAAACGGGTAAGCTTGGGCGTGTCTTTGCGGTTGATGTCCGGGTGGCAGCTCCATAGCAGTGCGGGGACCAGCGCTTGGTACTTTTCGGCGGCGGCGATTTGCCCGGCCATGCGGGCCTGCGCTACGACATGGGCCCAAGGGCCACACAAGAACTCGATGACCACAGGCGGCACTTTGGCGGTATCGCTACGCCCAGCAATCTCGATCGCAATTTTTTCAGCCATCAAATTGCGTTGCTCGGCATGTTCCAGTGCCAGCTGAGCCGCTTCACGGTTACGGGCTCCCGCACGCGCGGCTTGCTGCCATTCTTCGCGCAAGACGTGAAGGACACGCTCAAAGGGCTCGGCGCTTTCTATCGGCGCTTGGTTGAGCAAGACAAATGCTTGCTCAATAGCGGACTGAAACTCGCTAAACCCTTTTGCCTGCGGCGAGGTATACGCCAGGCTGTGGTCTGCTATCTCTTGCACCAGCACACGGGCCGGATGCTGCTTGTTCGTAAAAAGTCGCGGGTCTACCAGCGCCAGACGCAAGAGTGGTGGCTCAAGCCGCCGTATCAATTGCTGCACTGGCGGCAGCAATCGGCTGTCGCGCGCAATGTTGTCCACCATCAAGGTGATGACTTCCAGGCTCAGCGACTGACCGACGCCGTTGGCGTGGCGGCGCAAATGGGCGCGAACCGCTTCGACCGACGTGTCGCCCGCCTGCACCGGCTGGGGCATTCCAACGCGACGTTGTTGCAGACGCTGCACCACTTCATCGACCTGCTGCATTTCCTTCAATGCCTCAAGCGCTGCGGGCACTGTTGCATCGAATCCGCTAACCGCTTCGGCCGCAGCAGAGACGGGAGTATCTTGCTCAAATTCCCGTGCGAAGCGCTGTGCAAATTGCTCCATCGGTGAAGACTTTTGCGCCTGGACGTCTAACTCACCCGACAGCAAACGGCGCAATTTGTCCAGAGTGAGTAGCGTGGCGTCCTTGGGCGGTGCGGTCGGCACGCTCGGCGCTGTCGGCGATATGGGCGCGACGTCCGAAGTTGGCGGCGCATCCATCGCCGGCGTTTGCAAATTGGCATCCAAATAAGCATCTTGGGCAACCCCACGACCTACACCACTTGCACTAGCGGTGGCGCTGACGGTTTGAACGACCATGTAACCGGCGGCTACTACGCCTTGGCTGCGCAGCGCCGTGCACAAGTGTTCGTACATGGTGCGTAATTCCTGGCCCAGCGCCGTACCCATGGCGCTCAGCCAATTGAGCTGCATGGCCGCTGGCAGGCCGGTTTGCTCCACTACTGTTTTGAGCGCATTCACATAGATCTGTGGGCGCAGCGGATTGCGTTCTGCATTGACCGCGCTGAGGCCCAAGGTACTGCAGATCAGCGTGTTCAGATCGGCCAGACTGGCTTCGGCCGCCAACATGGCAACCTGCTGCGTGCGCGCCAGCGTCACGCTGGTCAACACCTGCACCTCGTCCATCAATTCGAGTTCGTCGAACCCCACATCCGCGCTGGCTAAGGTGCCGGCTTTCTTGGCCCCTTCAGGCTTAGAAAAGGCATCTAGCAACGCATGTGGGTAGCGCTCACACAGCTTGGCTTCCCAATTGCGCAGTTGTTTGGCGGACTGGTCCAGTAGCTCACGCTCGCGCAGTTCCCGGCAAGCTGCTTCCCGCGTCTGCAAGTCTACGCGGGCGGCGGCCACCAGCTTGCCCATCAGCATATTGCCGCCGGCAGCGGCCTCCTGCACCGTGGCACGGTACAAGCCCGGGTTTTGCGATGGCGAGGCTGACGCAGCAGTAGCGTGCATAGTGGCGAGGGTTATTGAGGTTTACTTCAACGCTTTGTAACGCATGCGCTTGGGCTTGGCACCTTCTTCGCCCAGGCGCTTCTTCTTGTCAGCTTCGTATTCTTGGTAATTGCCATCGAAGAAGTTCCACTGGCTGTCGCCCTCAGCAGCCAAGATGTGGGTGGCGATGCGGTCCAGGAACCAACGGTCGTGGCTGATAACCAACATGGTGCCGGCAAATTCCAGCAGCGCATCTTCCAGCGCGCGCAAGGTTTCCACGTCCAGATCGTTCGATGGCTCATCGAGCATCAGCACGTTGCCACCGGCGATGAGGGTCTTGGCCAGGTGCAAACGGCCGCGCTCACCACCGGAGAGCATGCCCACCTTTTTCTGCTGGTCGCCACCGTTGAAGTTGAAGCGACCGCAGTACGCCCGGCTGGCCATCTGGAATTTGCCAACGTTGATGATGTCGAGTCCACCGGACACATCTTCCCAAACGGTCTTGTCGTCGGACAAAGCATCACGGTTCTGGTCCACAAAGGCCATCTTGACGGTCTGACCAATTTTGACTTCGCCCGAATCGGCTTTCTCTTTGCCAGCGATCAGCTTGAACAGCGTAGATTTACCTGCACCGTTGGGGCCGATGATGCCGACGATGGCGCCTGCGGGAATCTTGAAGCTCAGGTTGTCGATCAGCACGCGGTCGCCAAAGGATTTGGTGACGCCAACAAACTCGATCACCTCATGGCCCAGTCGGTCGGCCACGGGAATGAAGATTTCGTTGGTTTCGTTGCGCTTCTGGTATTCAAAATCGCTCAATTCTTCAAAGCGTGCCAGACGGGCCTTGCTCTTGGCCTGACGTGCCTTGGGGTTCTGGCGCGACCATTCCAATTCTTTCTTCAAAGCCTTGGCGCGTGACTCTTCACCCTTTTGCTCGGCTTCCAGGCGCGCGCCCTTT
>JBDTAG010000241.1:0-8229 GCA_039924745.1 Rhodoferax sp. | reverse complement strand
CGATATCGTGCAGGAAAACCCCATCTTGAAGGGATTCCCCGTTTTTGACGTGGAACACATCGAAGTGTTGGCTGGCCCGCAAGGCACATTATTTGGCCGCAATACACCGGCAGGCGTGGTCAAAATCGACTCGGTCAAGCCCTCTAAATCCACCGACGGCTATTTCAATGCGTCATACGGCACCTTTGGCACTGCCGCTGTGGAAACAGCATTCAATTTGCCGCTGTCTGGCGACTGGAATGCACGCATTTCGGCGCAAGTGCAACACCGTGACAATTGGGTCAAAAACGACAAGGGCCCCACCAAGGACCTGGAAGGCTACGACGACCGTGCCATCCGCCTGCAAGCTGCCTACGATGGCGGTGGCACATTCAGTGGGTTATTCAACGTCCATGGCCGAGACCTGAGCGGTAGCGCTCGCTTATTCCGCGCTAACATCATCAAAAAGGGTAGCGACGACCTGGTTGACAACTTTGACCCGGCACGCATCTCTACCGACGGTATCAACAAGCAGACGTTGAGCAACAGCGGCGCTAATGCCAAGTTGAAATGGTCGCTGCCAGACTTCAATATCTACTCAATCACCGGGTACGAAACCGTTAATGCTTTTAGCCGTGGTGATATCGATGGTGGCTATGGCGCAGCCTTTCTGCCCACTGGCGGCGGCCCCGGCCTCATCCCCTTCCCATCAGAGAGCGCTGCTGGTGTGCGTGACCACCAACAGGTGACACAGGAAGTCCGACTGGAGTCCAAGAGCAAAGGCGCGTTGAACTGGCAAGCCGGTGTCTATTTGTTCAAAGAAAAGCTCGGCTTTGACAGCTACACCTACAACACGCTCGCGAACAATACCCAATCGGGTGCAGCGCTACGTTCTGACCAAACCAACGACACGTATGCGGTGTTTGGCGGCCTGACCTATGCGGTGAGCGACACACTGAAGCTGCGCGGTGGCCTGCGCTACACGCAGGACAAAAAGTCGCTGCAGACCCAGCCTCTACCAGCAGGCGACCCTAATCCAACGGATACCAGCAATGGACTGGGTGCCAGTACCGACAACAGCCAGGTCAACTGGGATATGGGGGCCACCTACAAACTGGACAAAGACAACAACCTGTTTGCCCGCGTAGCGACTGGCTTCCGCGGTGCCAGTATCCAACCACCAGGCCCATTCGGACCTTTGAACCAGGCTGATCCAGAAACCACGATCTCGTATGAAGCGGGCTACAAGGCTGACCTGTTCGACAAGCGCGCCCGCACGTCGATCAGCGTGTTCCATTACGACGTCAAGGACCAGCAGCTGACCGCCGTCGGCGGAAGCAGCAATGCAGTCCGTTTGGTAAATGCCAAGAACGTGTCAGGCGAAGGTGTCGAGTTCAACTTGGATGCGTATGTAACACCAAACTTCCTGATGACGCTTGGCGGCAGTTTGAACAATACAGCCATCAATGATTCAACATTGGCCGTTGGCGTTTGCGCGCAATGCACCGTGCTCAACCCCAAGAATGCCGCGGGCTTGGCGCTGATCAACGGCAATGCCTTGCCCAACGCGCCAAAGTGGATTGCCAATGTGACGGCCCGTTACAGCATTCCCGTCGCAAACGGTAGTGAATATTTCATCTACACCGACTGGGCATACCGCAGCGAAACCAACCTCTTCTTGTACAAGTCAGCAGAATTCACCGCCCCTCCCTTGCTGGAAGGTGGTCTGCGCCTGGGTTACAACTGGGGCAACGGCAAGTATGAAGCCGCTATTTTTGGACGCAACATCACCAACCAGGTGCGTCTGACCGGTGCCATCGACTTCAACAACCTGACAGGCTTCATCAATGATCCGCGCACTTACGGTGTGCAGTTCAAAATGACGCTGTAACTCTGGCGGGCGTTTGCCCGCTAGCTGATTGCCAGTCCTCTACTCGTCGTGAAGGCGGGGGGTGGACTGGCCTTCAGCCAGTTCGCCGGTATCAGGGTCGACCCAATCTGCGACCCCCAGCTCGTCCTCCGCTTCTTGCAGGGTTTCGCCGGGTTCTGCCGCATCTTCTTCAACACTGGCCGATTGCATGTGGTTCAGTGCCTGCTCCAAATCTTCAAACGGTCCGAATTCCTGCTTGCCATCTGGCGTCTGCCAGTAGTAGCCATCGGGCCGGTGCATGACATGGCCAATGTCAATTTCGGTGATCTCTTCATCGTCACCATCTTCCAACAATTCATCTTCCACGCCAAGCGGTGCTTCAATGTTTGCAGGTGCGGCAGGTTTGTTCGTCATGGCTTTTCTCCAGTTGGGACCAACTTCGTTAGCTGCATCCTACTCCTGCGCAAGACGCTGCTTATGACAGTCCTACCACCGGGTAGCGCATCCACTCTGGCTCATGGAATCGCTTGCCATTGGCAAAGATAAAGTCCAGCACCGCGGTCTGATTGGAAATGTGCTGCGGGAACGTCTTTTTCCAGGCGTCGAAGCGCGTGCGCAACTCGGGCTCTTGTTGCAGCATCTCTAGCGCAGTGTCTTCAAACACATAGTCCGAATACGCTTCTTTTTTCTCCAGCACGCTGTTGAAAAACCCCCAGCGGAAAAAGCTGTCGTGTGCCTGTGGCTCCAATGTTTCCACTGCGTAGCGCGCATTGGGCTGGGCCAGGTCAACCAGAACGTCGCCCGCATGGGCTTGGATAGTCTCCATGTGTACGGTGAGCTCTACAGTGTCATGGAACAGATGGCCTTCGTAGGCACTTGGGCGAGAGACTACGTTTGCAATCCGGTAAACCCGCGCTTGCAGCGTTTGATCGGCATCCAACCGCTGCAACGCCACGCCATTCCACTGAAGGCGCTCAATAACCTCGCGCCAGGCTTGGGGGATCAGATAACGCTTGGGTGCGTCCACTTCCAGCGCGGTTGTACAGCGGTTAAACCAAGGTATGTCACGTTCCCAAGGCTGGTTGCGGTCATAAGCCAACCTGTTGTAGTTGCCCAATACGCTGGGGCGATAGACGGCTGCGAAACCCTTGAAGCGGAAAGTCGATGGGCTATTGGTATCGGGTGCCCATTGCAGTGGCCAACGCTTCTGCGCAATAACAGCCTGCCGCGCAGCGCTGCGCAAGGCCTGAATCTTCTGCGCATGCGTGACTGTGAACGCCAACACCACCTCAACCAGCGTCCGCATCGATGCATAGCGATCGGCAAAGGGCTTGAGCATGTGCGTCTCTGGCATAAAACCTATGCAGTGGTGAAGTGCTGCGTAGCCAGTCGAAAAGCGCGGAACCTCCAAAAAATCTTCAATGCCATCGTCAGGGGTCGCTCGCACGGGGTTGACATAGGGGCAAGTAGGCCAGCCGCGTACTGCCATGGCGCGGTAGATGTCGGGCAGCATTGCGTCGCGCAGAAATGCGCCTAGATCACCGCCGAGCTTATCGGTCTGGGTGTTGATCAGCGTCATGGTGTAGTGGTAGTCGGCACCGTTGGATGTGTGTGTGTCCACCATGACGTCTGGGTCCCACGCCGTGAAGAATTGGTTAAAAGCCTGGGCTGCCAAACTGTCGCATTTGATGAAGTCGCGGTTGAGGTCCAGGTTGCGCCCGTTGGCCCTAAAGCCAAAATCCTCCGGGCCCAACTGGTTTACCCGCGATGTGGATTGGCGGTTGATGCAACCGTCTACGTTGTAGATGGGTATGAACAGGAAAACCGTCCTACCCAAAGCCGTCAAGCGCTCAGGCTGCGTACAAAAATCTCGCACCAACGCCATGCAGGCATCAATTCCCTCGGGCTCACCGGGGTGTATTCCGTTGTTATTGAAGAAGACGGGCCGGCCATCAGCCTTGATTTGCGCGCGGTCCATGCAACCGTCACTGCTCACAACGCCGGCGTGCAGCGGTAAACCATTGTCGGCCACACCAATCTGAAAGAAATGCAGTACGCTGGGGAAATCGACAGCGAGCTTCTCATAGAACGCAATGCATTCACTCCAACACGCCGTCTGGTTCTGGTTGCCACGCTCAAAGGGCGTGGGAAACGGGGATTTTGCGTCGTGCGTCATGGTGTACTTTCAGTCTGGGCGCGGGATGGAGGTCCGCGCAAAATGTGATCCGCTGGGATGATAGACCCTCAACTTCAACGGCACGCCATTTGGCAATACTTTTCGCGAGAACAAGCACCATGGACGCAAACGCAATTCTTGCCAAGATATGGGCTTTGGGCGGGCTCGCACCAGAAGCGCTGCGCTATGTCGATTTGCAAGGTACAGACCCCGTACTACCGTCATCCTTTGCGGTAGGCACTGCTGCCCAGACCAGCATTGCAGCTGCAGCGCTGGCTGCGTGCGAGCTAGGCCATACAAGGGGACAGTCTCGCCAGCGCGTGGATGTGGATATGGTCCACGCAGCGTTGGAATGCGAGGGTTGGTTCAGCGTAGAGGGGCAGGTACCCAACATCTGGGACCCTTTCTCAGGGCTGTACGCCTGCGCCGGCGGTTGGGTGCGTGTACATGCCAACTTCGCGCACCACCGCGATGGCGTGTTGAATCTGTTGGGACTATCCAGTGCGACCGCGCAACGGGAAGATGCACAACAGGCCTTGCGCAACTGGAAAGCGTTGGATTTCGAACAAGCCGCAGCCGAACGCGGATTGGTAGTCTCCGCATTGCGCAGCTTTGCACAGTGGGACGCACACCCGCAAGCACAGGCGATCGCGGCCCAGCCCCTGCTGACAATTGAACGCATAGGAGATGCGGCGCCACTCGCGTTACCTGCACTGCGCGCAGACCAACTGCCTTTGACGGGTTTGCGCGTACTGGACCTGACGCGGATTGTGGCCGGTCCGGTAGCGGGTCGCACATTGGCGGCACTGGGTGCAGACGTCATGCTGGTCAATGCACCGCAGTTGCCCAATATCAGCTTCATCGCAGAGAGCAGCCGCGGCAAACTGTCATGCCTGCTCGATTTGCGCGCAGAAGACGACAGGGCAGCGATGGATGCGCTGGTTGCCGAAGCCGATGTCTTTGTGCAAGGCTACCGTCCGGGGGGCTTAGAGGTCTTGGGCTATGGCGCTGAGGCACTGGCCGCACGGCGGCCCGGCATCATCGTGGTGTCGCTCACAGCGTATGGATCAGAGGGACCGTGGGCACAGCGGCGCGGTTTTGATTCTTTGGTGCAAGCCGCAACAGGCTTCAATCTTGCGGAAGCGCAGGCGGCTGGATCAGCCCAACCCAAAGCCCTGCCCATGCAGATTCTGGACCACGCCAGCGGATATCTGATGGCATTTGCTGCATCAGTTGCCAAAGCGCGCCAATTGCAAGACGGGGGAAGTTGGCATGTGCGTGTCTCACTAGCTCAAACAGCGCATTGGCTGCGGGAGCTAGGACGCATAACCGGAGGCTTTGATGCCATCGCTCCAGACAGACAAACCTATTTGGAACGCTATGACTCTGGTTTTGGTCGACTGGTGGCGGTGCGGCCCACACCACAGCTATCGAAAACTCCGGCGCACTGGAGCCGCCGTTCGGTACCGCCCGGAACCGACACGCCGCAGTGGCCGCTGCGCCAAGACTAATTGCGTGTTAACTGCAGTGTTGCACCTGAACTGCGGCTGGACGGCCTGACACCAACTTTCGGCAGTAAACGACAACCCCAACGCAAAGATGTGCAAGCGCCGAACCCACTCTACCGATAGAACGAACCAGTTCGCGAAGCGGTTGTGTCACCAGATGGGAACTCTCAATGGCCATCGATTGTTCAGTTTCGGACACGGGCGTCCATTCAAAGAACACGGCCTGCTGATCAGCAGGCGCAAACGGCTCCAACACCAGATGTTGGCCGGATTTGACAGCCATCTGCTCACCCGCTCGCAAAAAATGGTCGCCCAATTCATTGCCAGCGCCTTGGTGCTCCACATCCAATGTCACCCACACCTGCCCTTGTGCAACCCGTAACAAGCAGGTCTGCAGGGGTTGCAAGCTCAGAACACGCCCTGGTGCCAGCTTCCAGAAACCGGGAACGGAATCCTGGTGAGCGGTCTGAAATTCCAAGATATGGCTGCTTGACATGGTGTGATCCTTAGGCGATGTTTGATGAGCGAATCATCGCGGGAAAACCCTTGAACGTCCAATGAAATGGAGATAAGCTATTCATTCCATTTTTGCATTAATCAACAAGTGCTCTGAGCGCTCCACGCCATGCAACACTCTGAAAATCACTTACGTACTCGCCCTATTGCTGTAGGCCATTTGCGTGCCTTCGAAGCAGTGGCCCGGCACCTGAACTTCCGAGCGGCTGCCGAAGAGCTTTCGTTGACCCAAAGTGCCGTGAGTCGCCAGATCCAAGCAATGGAAGAAGAAGTGGGCGTTCCGCTTTTTCTGCGCCACACCCGCGCGGTGGAACTGACTGGCGCTGGCGCACAACTGCTGCGCGCCGTACTGCCGTCGCTGGAGCGCATGGACAGCACGGTGCGACTGATTCGCCGAAGCGCAGGCCGACGCAGCGTCACCATCAGTACCTGGGCGTCGTTTGCGTCCATGTGGCTGATCCCGCGCCTGGAGGATTTTCAAAGCGCCCACCCCGACATCGATATCCGCATAGACGCCAGTGATGTGCCGGTGGACATGGAAACCGCCGACATCGACGTGGCTTTGCGATACGCCCGCCCAGCACAAGTACCTGCCGGCGCACTGCGCTTGTTTGGCGAGCAGCTTGCCCCAGTTGCAAGCCCATGGTTACTCAAAAGTGGCCACCCGCTAACGGAAGGTGCCGACCTGGTGCATTTCGGCCTCATAGAAGCCAGCGATTCCCATCGTACGCAAAACCTGGAATGGCTGACATGGCGACGCTGGCTAGACACGCACAACTTCAAGACGTTAGAGCCCAAGCGCTGGCTCTATTTCAACTATGCCCATCAGATTGCTCAGGCCGCGTTGACAGGCCAAGGCTTGGCTTTGGCACGTATGCCATTGGTGGCTGACAGTTTGGCCAGCCGCGATCTGGTGGAGATATTGCCCCACATGCGGCTGGAATCACCCATGGTCTATTGGCTCATCGTTGGCCCCCGTTCTGCAGCCCGTCCAGAGATCGTGGCGTTTTGCAATTGGTTGCAAATGCAGGCAGAGCTCACACGCATTGCCATTGGCGATGTACCAGATCCCGATACGGTGGACGACTTGGGTTAGTGTGTCATTTCGTCGGCAGTAAAAAAGTATCGCCTGGTGATACCGCTACACCCGCTTTTTTAGACCGACACACACCAGAGGTACCCGCTACTGGGGGGCAACCTACACTCGTGCCAATTTCAACAGCGCACTAAGCCCAGCACTCCAAAAGACAAATATGAAGAAATCATTTGCTACTATTTTTATAGCGATATGCGTAGTTTTTACGGGGGCTACAGTCAGTTTTGATGCAAAGGCACAGAACGATGCCTCCACCCTCAGTACCATCTCTGCCATGCCGTTGGCCTCCGTGGTGGGGGCAGCCAGTGCCGTAGTCGCACTTCCGGTTGTGCTGTCGACCGACGGTTCTGAATTAGTGGTCAAAGCAATCGAAGTCAGTACCGACGGCACGGTCTATGTGCTAGAACGTGCGTCTGATGGTGCGCAAGTGAGTGTGACCGTTGTGTCTGGTGCAGTGGCAGCTGCATCCGCTAGTGTTGGCGCTACAGTCGCCGTCAGTGTCATAGCTACTGGTACGGTCATTTCTGTTGCTGGCGAAGTGCTGGCTTTCATTCCCAACGCAGTGGGCCGAGCTTTGCTGTACAACCAACGGGTGACACCATGATGCAAACAGCAACTGCTCGGGTGCTCATCACCGTCGTCCTGATCGTCACCGCGATACCTGCCATAGCTGGACACAACTGCGATGCGCCACACCCACTAAAAGCCAGCACGCTGAAACGCGGTTTGCAATTGGCCCAGGCGACAGCCGATGCGCTGGACGCCAGCGGTGCCAGTGTGGTAATTCTGGCCCGTGCCGGGCAAGACCTCAGCAAATACGGTTTGCATTATTCACATTTGGGCTTCGCCTACCAATCGCCCGACGGAACAGGTGGCCACGTATGGCGCGTGCTGCACAAGCTCAACCAATGTGGCACCGCAGACTCAGCCATTTACCGCCAAGGTTTAGGCGAATTCTTCATGGACGACTTGTGGCGCTTTGAAGCCGCTTGGGTGGTCCCCACGACCGACGTGCAATCGAAACTGATGGAGGTACTCAGCGATGAACGCCGTGCTGTACAACTGCACCATAAACCGTATAGCC
>JBDTAG010000240.1:0-3068 GCA_039924745.1 Rhodoferax sp. | reverse complement strand
CCGGTCCAAACCCGAATGAGCATTCACGCCCAATGAGCACACTTGGCACTGCACCCAGCCAAAGCCTGCGCGACATGGCACCCGAAACCACTTTGAAGCCCGCGCCTGACCCAGCGCTGGACGCCTTGGCTGCATTACAGCGCGCTGGCTTGCGCGCGGCGCAGGAGGCTTTGCGTACCAATGCCCTCATGGTGCTTGGCAAAGACGGCAAGATCGAGCATGTCAGCCCGCAAGACTATTTGCGGGATCGGGCCGCGACTGACTCTGACTTCTAGATTGCTACGGTTTTTGTAGCTGCAATGGCATATTCCACGAGGGCTAGAGGCCGATTTGACACATAGCCCTTGGCCCACGGTAAACTCCCAGCCATGCACCCCGCCATCGCCCAACACCGCTCAGGTATTGCTGCCATCTGCCAGCACTACCGCATTCGCCGGTTAGAGGTGTTTGGCTCGGCTGCACGGGCCGATGACTTTGACCCCAAGCACAGCGATGCGGACTTTCTTGTGGAGTTTGCACCCGACGTACACCCAGGCTTGGATTCCATTTTCGGCGCCAAGGCTGCGCTAGAAGCCTTGCTCGGACGTGGTGTGGACTTGGTGGAGCCCGGCGCCGTGCGTAACCCCTACGTGCTGGCCAGCATAAACCGCAACCGCGAACCAGTTTATGCAGCGTGATCCGCGCGCCTTTCTGACTTGCAGCAGATCATGGCCTTCCGCAACCAGCTGATCCACGGTTATGCCACAGTGAACGTGGGCACGGTATGGAACATCGCCCAAAACGCTTTGCCAACGCTGCTGGCCGCCGTGCAGAGTTTGCTAGACGAGCTTCAATAGTAATTGCTACATTTTTAGTAGCTGCTTGTGCATATTCCACGAGGGCTAGCGGCCAATTTGACACACAACCTACCGCCCACGGTAAACTCCCACCTATGCCCGTCGTGTTCCGCTACCGATCGTTCCGATTTTTCTTCTATTCCAATGAAGGGAACCCACGCGAGGCCATGCATGTCCATGTAACCGGCCCTGAGGGTGAAGCTAAATTTTGGATCACTCCAACGGTATATCTGGCTGATAGTGACGGATTCGATGCGCGGACGTTGCGCGAGCTGCGTGACGCAGTAGTTGCCAACCAAGAACTGATTGAAAGGGCCTGGAATGAACACTTCACCTAAAGCGGTCCGGTTCGATGAAGACACCTTGTGGGTCAGTCTCTCGGATGGCCGCACTATTGCTGCGCCGCTTGCCTGGTTTCCACGTTTACTGGAAGCAGCGCCAGAGCAGCGAGCGCAGGTTGAGCTAAGCAAAGGTGGGTTGCATTGGGATGCTCTGGACGAAGATATTTCTGTGGCTGGTCTATTGGCCGGTCAACCAGATCTGTCACGGCGCGCCAGTCACTTGCCCATCTGAGCTGAAGAGTTTCGCTATTCTTTTCGTAGCTGCTTGTGCATATCCCACGAGGGCTAGAGGCCGATTTCCTCAAACCCTACCCGACAGCTTGTCCAACGTACCCGGCGGCGCAGCCGCACGCAGGTAGTCCGCCAGCGTCTTGCCCGCCTCCTCACGAAACGGGGCACCCTGCTCCACCTGCAGCGCAGCAACGCGGTCCAGCCGGAAGCTGCGAAAGTCTTGGCGGCTCTCGCACCAGCAAGCCAGCGTCCACACCTTGCCCCAAAAGAAGCAACCCAGCGGCCGCACGGTGCGCTGGGTGGTCTGTTCATTGGCATCGCGGTACTGCAGCTGCACGCGGTGGCGCGCATGCACCGCTTCGCGCAGCGTTTGCAAGTGCGCCAGCACCGCAGGCTCCAACGCAGTGGGCGGTGCAAACACCGCCATGCTTTGGGCGGCGGCGCGCGCTGCGGGCGGCAGCACCGACAGAATTTTGCCTAACGCGGCTTGCGATGCCTGGGCCATGGCCGGGTCTTGCCAACCCTGCGCCATGCGCACGCTGGCCACCAACGCGCGGGCTTCGTCGGCAGAGAACATGAGCGGCGGCAACTCAAAACCCTTGCCCAGCCGGTAGCCCACCCCGGCCTCGCCCTCGATGGGCACACCCTGGTGCTGCAGATCGGCCACGTCGCGGTAGACCGTGCGCGGCGACACTTCGAGCCGCTGCGCCAGCCACAGCGCCGTGCTCAAGCGCCGCCCGCGAATAAGCTGTACAAGCTGGAACAAGCGGTCGGCGCGGCGCATGGTTAGTACAAAGAGGCTTCAGGTGTTTTAGGGTTCTAGCCCTCATGATACCTACCTACAACGCTACAAAAATTGTAGCGATTCAGCTTCGCTTACTGCAGGGCGTGCAGGCCCACGCGGTTGCCGTCCAAGTCATTGATATGGGCAAAGAATCCCATGCCCGGCGGCAGTGCCGTGCGCGGCTGCGCCACGACGCCACCGGCGCTTTGCGCACGCTGCAATGCGGCATCTAGCGACGGCGAAGCATCCAGGTAAACCAACGTGCCGCCGCTGGCCACAGCCGGTGCGGTGGGCCCCATCATCAGCGCGCCGCCGGTACCCTCGCCTTCTGGGTCATAGGCAAACACCGCGCCCTGGCTGGGGCCCATGGTTTCGCGGCGCATGGGGCGTTGCAGCACGGTTTCGTAAAAGGCTTGGGCGGCGGCGATTTGGGTGGTGGGGATTTCGAACCAGCTGATGGCGTTTTTCATAATGAACTTTCAATGTGTTGAAGGAGCCCTGATGCTGCGCCACCGCTGCTGACAGCGTAGTGTCAGTAGCGTGCAACCCATAGCGCAAGAAAGCCGATTTCGCCCAAGCACCCTACCCTGCGTAAACTTGACATCTGAAACTGATTGCAAATACATATGAAGACCACCACAGCGCCCCCCCGCATTCTGGCCTTCGACATCTTTGGTACGGTAGTCGACTGGCACTCCAGCACCGGATGATCCTCGACAGCATCCTGCCCGACTTTGGCCTGCAGGATTTGGGCGAAGACGAACGCCGCCGCCTCAAGCCACCTACCTGGGCGTGGCCAAGGTGTTTGGCGTGTTGCCTTCGCAAGTAATGATGGTCGCCACCCACCAATCTGACTTAGCTGCCGCTCGCAGCTAC
>JBDTAG010000239.1:0-7864 GCA_039924745.1 Rhodoferax sp. | reverse complement strand
GATGCCTTGCACCTGCCCGACAACGCCAGCTACCAGCGCTACGCCCAACTGGATCGCAAGGCCGTGATCTGGAATGTAGTTGCCGCACCGGCCTACTCCTTGACACTGAAGACATGGTGCTTTCCGGTGACGGGATGTGTGGGCTATCGCGGTTATTTTGATGAACAAGACGCCCAGACCCAAGCCAGCACGCTGCGGGCTCAAGGGCTGGAGGCCAGTGTCTACGGCGTGCCCGCCTACTCTACCTTGGGCTGGACCAACTGGCTGGGTGGCGACCCGCTGCTCAGCACCTTCATCCAATATCCGCAGGGCGAATTGGCGCGGATGATTTTTCATGAGCTGGCGCACCAGGTGCTGTACGTCAAAGACGATACTGCTTTCAATGAATCCTTTGCCACCGCCGTAGAGCGGCTGGGAAGCAGCGTTTGGCTGTCGACCCGGGCCGACAGTGCCGCACGCGCAGAGTACGCCGTGTTCGATGCGCGGCGCCAGGCCTTCCGGGCACTGACCGTCCTTACGCGCCAGAAACTGTTAGCCATCTATGCAGACGATACGCACTTGTCGGCAGACGAACAACAGAAACAGAAACTAGCCGCCTACGCAGAATTCAAACAGTCTTACACGCAGCTCAAGCAACAGTGGGGCGGCTACAGCGGCTACGACCACTGGGTTGCCAACGCCAACAACGCCGCCTTTGGTGCGATGGCCGCGTATGACGATTGGGTCAGTGCTTTCGAAGCACTGTTCAAGCAACAGCATGGCGACTGGGCCGCGTTCTATGCGGCGGTCAAACGACTGGCAGTTTTGCCTCGCAGCGACCGGACCGCGCAATTGCAAATCCTTACAGGCACGGACAAATGAATTTTGGACTCGCAGCCCACCGCATGCACCGGCTGGGCCCGGACAGCAACCTGCTGCACTGGGCACGCGCCTGCGGCCCCGCTTTGCAGGCACTGGGCTTGGGCCTGCATGCCACCGGCGGCGCTTACGATGCACTAACCAAACACAAACTGTTGGAAAGTCAACTCATACCAGTGGGCAATGGGCGCGACGGCGGCCTGATGCGCCTGGTCTCGCGCATGGCTGGCGGTCTGCAACCACAAGACGCACTGGAGGGCGTGTTTTTTCTGATCGACCCGGTAGACCCGACATCCATCTACCCTGAGGCCCAAGCGCTCAAACGGCAGTGCGTTATCCATGGCAAACCCTTTGTGGCCACCCTGGCCGGCGCCATGGAATGGGTTGCCGTAGAACTCATCCATGCAGGGTTGGGCGCAACGGTTAGCGTGCCCGAAGCCGCACCCTTGTTCGCGCTGGAAAACCAGGTCGCGGCACTGATCGCCCACGACGCGCTCAAGGAAACCATGGTGGCTTTTGCATCAGAGCACTTTGACACGTTATCGCGTTTTTCTGAGCGCGTAGCCACCGGCACCACGGGCAGCCGCTTGAACGCCATGGCTTGGTCGCGTGGCTGGCCCGTGATGGAGCCTTGGGTCAGTTGCTACCAGAGCGGGCCGTTGGGCGGCGACGCACAGATTGCCGAACTGGTGTTGGACCAACGCTGCCAAAAGGTCATTTTTTTCGAAGATCCGCATGTGGCTCGCCAGCATGAAGCCGACATCCAGTTGATGGAACGCGCCGTGTGTAGCACCCGTCACCCCACTACCTGCTACAACACCCCGACAATGGCGCGGCAGTGGGCGCAGGCGGTAGCCTTGCAATAGCTGCGTTCAGAATTTCTTTAAGCAAAACTCGCCTCCAGCCCTCGTCAAACATGAATCTATCGCTATTATTACGATAGCAATTTTGGTTCAACACTCATGTCGGCGTGCCAGGCTCCGTGCGCATACTGCAACTCGATCTTGTCCGCATTTTGCAGAGGATGCTGGGTATTGAAGGACCAAAAGTGCTCCATCTTTTGGCTGGACGACCAATGCGGATAGAGCAGCATGACACGCATGGCCTGCATAAACTGGCCGTGGCTGAACGCATACACCAGTGCATCGGACGATAGGCTGGCCAGTCGCGCCAGCGTGTGGTGCACCCGGACCAGCAAGCGTTCAAAGTTTTCTGCGCCGGGTCCATCGCAATAGCTGGGATCGCCTTTGGCCCAGTAGGCTTCAATGACGGGTAACCGCTGCTCTCGCGCAGTACCGTTCCAGCGGCTGGGCTCCAGGTAAGTGAACTCTTCCATGGGTAGCACCTCCACCGGCACCGCCGGGTAGCGCTGCTCGGTGGCTTGCGCTGTTTGTAGCGCCCGCAGATAGGGCGAGGACGCAATCAGTGTGGGCGCCACCTGCCAGGATGCAGCAACTTGATCGGCCTGCGCGCGACCCAGCGCAGTCAACGGCATCTTCGATAGATCAAAAGACGGGATGCCGACGTTGCCGGTGCTTTCTCCGTGGCGCACAAATATGACCCGCATGCCGCTTCTCTTCCTGAAAATACAGGACTTTACCGCAGCGGTGCGATGCGCCCAGATTCACGACCCGTGTGGTGTCGACCACAGACTTAAGCAAATGAAGAAGCCACCCGATGCTCCACCACGGTTTCGACTTGAAAGTCGTAACGCAGGGCCACTTTTGATAGAAAAGGAAGGCACGTTGTGTAAGCTCATTCTCAAGCACAGGGGGAGCATTCTCCCCAAGCTAAGTGGTGACAGAGGTACCAAGGCATTCGGGGTGGCCCAAATAAAGTTGGCGCGCGCGGGCTACATCGACCGCTTGGTCCTGCGATACGTCCAGGAAATACGGCAACTGCCACGCCTGCGTGGCATGCGCCTGGCGGCTAACGGGTGTGTCCCAGGGCGGGTAGACGCGCAGGGCGCGCTTGCCGCCCACGCCGTGGACCGACACAACGCCATGTGCACAAAGAGTCGCTTTGGGAAATACGAACTGGCCAAAGTGCGGGCCGTTGCGGGCACTCACCACGAACAGTTCTGGTGTATCCACCGCATCAAAAGGCTGGATGGGGCCTTTGCCCACGCGCTTCCACAGCGTGACAAATTGCCCGACTTTGGTGGGCGTGGTCTTGGCCACGCGAAAACAGATGTGGGCGCCATCCAGCGTAAACGTGTGCGCACCGTAATCCGCGCTCTCGGCTTCGGGCTGGGGCGGCGAATACGAGAATCCGCAGGCCTGGTAGATCTGAATCTGGGCGGCAGATAGTTCGCTATATTTTTCATAGCTACCTATGAACGCGCCACGAGGGCTAGCGGCATATTTAACCATGTGCTTTTGAAAAACAACCATCAGGCGACCACGGCCTACGGCACATGGCAGGCGACACACAGCTTGTTGCCATCCGGGTCGCGGAAGTAGGCACCGTAGTAGTGGTCGTGGTATGGGGTCTGACGCCAGGCGGCCCCTCGCAGCGGCCGGGTGCCATCCGCACTGTGCCAGCCGGCCCAGGCATTGCCGGGCTCGCAAAAGCGCTGGGCACTCCCCAGGCTTTCCATGACGGCGGCGTAAAAGGCGTATGCGCGGTCAAAGTCGCCCACAAACATATGGGAAAACATACTGATTTAATCCTCCGAATGGGATACGCGCTTGGCCGTGGCGCCACGACCACCGCCCCACAACACGGCCCAACCGACGCGGACCTTGGTGCCCAAGCTGGTGCGTTCGTCGGCCAGCACTTCCAAAAAGTCCGACAGGCTTTTGGAACGGACGATGGCAAACAAGACCATGGCTACGAACGCCAGCGTCGCCAATACGCCATGCACCAGACGCTCCCACGGTGGCCCATCGCCAAACGCAATAATGTTCATGCCAAAGTAGCCGGTGGTAACGGTGGTGATCAGCCCCAGAATGGTGATCACGGTCAGCCGCACCACGGTGTTGGACTGGCGGCGTTGCGAGTCGCTGTCCAGGTACTGGCTCATCTCCTTGATTTCGTCCCGCACCTCGTCGTACAGCGCATCGTTGCGCAGGTGGTCGGAGCACATACGAAAGGCGGCCTGCAGATGCGGGCGCTCCGACAACTCATGGAACCAATAGCGGTGGGTAAAGCGCAGAAAGGTTTCAAAATTGCTGCGAATGCGCCGCTTGAAGGTGCGCACCGAGGCATCGTCATCGATCTTGAGCGCATTGACCGCGCCCACCAAGACATCCGAGAACACCAGCAAGGCCGCGCGGTGCACGTGGGCCAGCATAAAGATTAAAAAGTATTGGTGGCGAAACTGCGCCAGCACGCCCCGCTCGCCATCGGCAAAGAAGGCCGCGTCGCAGTCGCCCACCACGGTCATCGAGCTGCCGGTGCAGATGAAGCGGGTGTTGGGACCGGCATCGGTATTGGTCCAAAAACGGTCCTGGCAATACAACTTTTCAAAATCCATGACGGTGGGCTCATTGACCGGCAGCGGCTCGTCCGGGTGCAGCTTGGACGCCAGCCCCAAACGTACCCACTCCTCGGCCGTCAGGCTGCGCGGCTGCTCGATGGCCAAAAAGGCGGTAATCGGCATGCGGTGGTATTCGATCAGCCGAAAGCGCAAGGCGCCCGGCTCGTCCGAGTCCGCCAACACCAAGGGGCGCAACACACTGGCCCAATGCTCAGACACACTGGGGCTGCGGTGCTGGCACACAAACTTCAGAAACTTCTCGCGGTTACCCGTGTCGGAGCGCGCCAGCACTTTGCCATCGTGCCCCAACCATTCGGAGGAATAGGCGCTGTGAAGCCCCCCACCCTCTTCGTCCCAACCCGAAGGGTAAGCCCGGCCAAAACCAAACAAGATGCTACGCGCTGTATCCAGAGAAATATTGCGGGCCCGCACCTCCATGTTGAGCTGCACCACATCCAGGTCGTCAAAAAAATACAGGTCCGTGTGAACTACGTCCAGCTCCATGGGCGCTTGGCCTTCACGCCAGACAACCCGCAACGTCGCAATGTCCTTGCGGCGGAATACATGCATGGGAGAGTCCATGGCCGCGTCAGCGCCGGTGCGGCGCCCACAGCGCCCCTCGCCATACAAAAAGCGCTGTACATACGGCAAAAAGGATACGAACTCGCGGTAATGCCGCTCACGGAACTGCCCGGGGTCGTCCGTGAACTCGTCATCTATGCTCTTCCAGGGGTGGGTGCCCACCGTGCGCTCCAGCTCTTCCCAATGGCGCACTTTGCCCGTTTTGGGGGATAGGGACTCCATTTGCAAAGGCCAGACCAGGCTGGCATGGAAAAGGCGGACCCGGCCGTTGGGGGATGCGGTATCAAAGGTGGGCACGTTAGGTTCCGCAAGTGGGTATGCACAAAATTCTAGTCTTGTTAAAAGTAAGTTCCTAATGCAATCCTGATACCGGCAGTGGTACGCTAACTCCACCATGCACGACGCAACAACCTCGCAGCCCAAGCCTGCCGCCATTCGCAGCTGGCTCCTACTGGCAGGTCAACTCGTATTAGCGACTGCCTTGAGCTTTGCCATGGAGGGGCATGTCTCGCCAACCAGCCAAGCCATGGTCTACGTCTTGGCCGTGGTGATTGCCGCCTATACATTGAGCTGGAAAGAGTCCATCGCGGCCGCGGTGAGCTCGGTAATGGCATTCAACTTCTTCTTTGTGCCGCCGCGCTGGACGCTCGAAGTGGACAGCCGAGAGAACTTGATTTCGCTGTTCGCCATGCTGTTGCTGGCGTTGGTCATCAGCCACCTGGTGGCAGGCTTGCGGCGTGAAACCGAAACCGCCCGGCTCCATGCCCGCCGATCCCGCCAGTTGCAAGAGCTGGCCGCCGCGCTGTCCGCATCAGAACCCGCACCCGACATCCAGGCCTTGGGCCAAGTCGCTTTGGACAGTGCATTTTCTGGCCCCTGCGTGTTGGCGCTGACGGATGCCAACGGGGCGCTGCAACTGACAAGTACGCAGCAATCCACCTTGGGCGATGGCTTACGCTGCTGTATGCGGGAAGCGGCCGTGTTAGGCCCAGGAACTGGTCGATGGCCGGGGCTGAACGCCTGGTATTTGCCACTGCTGGCCTCGGGCCAGCGTTGTGGTGCGGCCTGTGTGCAACCGGCTGATGCGGCGGACGTGGATGGACGCGAACATGCGCACGCCCTGTGCACCCTGCTGGCCCAGGCGCTGTGGCGCCAGCGCCTGTCGGCGTCCGTGCAGGATGCGCAAAACGAGGCCCAGCGCCAGCAGGTGCAAAGCACCTTTTTGGCAGCCATTTCACACGACTTTCGCACACCCTTGGCGGCCGTTGTTGGCGCTGCATCCGCCCTCCAAACCCAACGCGACAAGCTGAACATTGCCGAGCAAGAGCGCTTGCTGGCGAGCATCGTCAGCGAGGCCAGCTACCTGTCCACCGTCACCGAAAACACCTTGCAACTGGTGCGCCTGTCCAACGCCACACAAGACATCACCATGGACTGGGAATCGGTAGAAGAGATCGTGGGGGCGGTGCTGTCCCGGCTGCGCCAGCGCGACCCCACACGGCGTATCAAATCCCGCGTGCCAGAAGGTCTGCCTTTGATCAAGGCCGACTCCGTGCTGATCGCGCAGTTGCTGGGCAACCTGCTGGACAACGCATTGAAGTACAGCCCCGCAGCCATCGACCTGGTGGTCAGCACACCTGACAACAGCTTGCGGGTTTCGGTAAAAGACCGGGGCCCTGGCATTCCAGATGACAAGCAGCTGGCCATTTTTGAACCCTATTCGCGCAACGACCACGCGGGCCAGCGCGGTGCAGGTTTGGGGCTTGCGGTATGCCGCGCCATTGCCCATGCACATGGCGGCACACTGGTCGTGCACCGGCGCAGCGGCGGGGGCAGCAGCTTCACGCTGTCGCTGCCCGTTGAAGCCCACCAACCCACGCCGGAGGCCGCATGAGCCTGCGCGTGCTGGTGGTAGAAGACGATCGCGAGATCCGCGCGTTGATCCAGTCGTCACTGTCGGTGGAAGGCTTTGACGTGCAAACGGCGGTCACACTGTGCGAGGCCCAGGCCCTGCTGGCCCATTCCCCGCCCGATCTCGTTGTGCTGGATTTGGGCCTGCCAGACGGCGACGGCGTAGAACTGGTGCAGCAGATTCGCCGCCACCACGCCACACCCATTTTGATCGTGTCCGCACGGCACCAGGAGGCGCAGAAGATTGCGCTCCTCGATGCGGGCGCCGACGACTACCTGACCAAACCCTTCAGCGTGGCCGAACTGCTGGCGCGCATGCGCGTGGCGCTGCGCCACCGGGGTACGGCGCTGGCCGCCGCAGTCACCGTGCATGCTCTGGGTGACTTGCGCGTGGATCTAGGATTGCACCAAGTGCAAAAGGCGGGCGAAACCCTGCACCTGACGCCCACCGAATTCAAGCTGCTGGCCCGGTTGGTGCGCAGCGCTGGTCGCGTGGTGACGCACCGGCAACTGCTCACCGACGTGTGGGGCCCCGAATTCACCGAGCACACACACTACCTGCGCCTCTATATGGGCCAGTTGCGCGCCAAGATCGAGCACGATCCGGCCGAACCGCGGCATTTGCTGACCGAAACTGGTGTGGGCTACCGCCTGGCGGTGGATTGAAGCCAAAGCACAACACCTGCCCAACCGCACTTATGCGTTCCTGATGCCTGTGCCATGACAGTACAGTCCTCTTTATAAAGAATCGTTTGCAATGGTTAAAACCACCAACAAGGAAAGCCTGGCCGCATTGACCCTCGGTGCGCTGGGTGTTGTTTATGGTGACATCGGCACCAGCCCGCTGTACACCATGAAAGAAGTCTTCGGACCGAACATGGGCATACCCCTGGACGCGACCCACTTGATCGGCGCCGTTTCCACCATCTTCTGGGGGTTGATGATGGTGGTGACCCTCAAATACGTGGTGCTGATCTTGCGCGCTGACAACCGGGGCGAAGGCGGCATCATGGCCTTGACCGCACTGGCCGT
>JBDTAG010000238.1:0-6276 GCA_039924745.1 Rhodoferax sp. | reverse complement strand
GCCCGGCCCGGTCATTACCCGTTACGAGATAGAGCCCGCCACCGGCGTCAAGGGCTCACAGATCGTGGGCTTGGCCAAAGACTTGGCGCGCAGTTTGAGTTTGGTGTCCATCCGCGTCGTGGAAACGATTCCGGGCAAAAACTACATGGCACTGGAATTGCCCAACGCCAAACGCCAGTCGATTCGTCTGTCTGAAATCTTGGGCTCACAGGTTTATAACGACAGCAAGTCGCTGCTGACCATGGGATTGGGCAAAGACATCGTTGGTAACCCCATCGTCGCCGACCTGGCCAAAATGCCGCACGTGCTGGTAGCCGGTACTACGGGATCCGGCAAATCGGTGGGTATCAATGCGATGATTTTGAGTCTGTTGTACAAAGCCGAAGCACGCGATGTACGCCTGTTGATGATCGATCCCAAGATGTTGGAAATGTCGGTCTACGAGGGCATTCCGCATCTGATCGCACCGGTGGTGACCGACATGCGCCAAGCGGCGCACGGCTTGACGTGGTGCGTGGCCGAGATGGAGCGGCGCTACAAACTGCTCAGCAAGATGGGCGTGCGCAACTTGGCCGGCTACAACAGCAAAATGGACGAGGCCAAGGCACGGGGTGAGTTTATTTACAACCCCTTCAGCCTGACACCTGAATCTCCTGAGCCGCTGGAACGTCTGCCGCATATCGTCGTTGTCATCGACGAGTTGGCCGACTTGATGATGGTGGTCGGCAAGAAGATCGAAGAGCTGATCGCCCGCCTGGCACAAAAGGCCCGCGCTGCCGGTATCCATCTGATCCTGGCCACCCAGCGCCCCAGCGTGGACGTGATCACTGGCTTGATCAAGGCCAATATCCCAACGCGTATTGCGTTCTCTGTCGGCTCCAAGATTGATAGCCGCACCATCCTAGACCAGATGGGCGCGGAGGCACTGCTCGGCATGGGTGACATGCTGTACATGGCCAGCGGCACGGGCTTTCCGGTGCGCGTGCACGGTGCGTTTGTCAGTGACGAAGAAGTGCACCGCGTGGTCAGCTATCTCAAGAGCCAGGGTGAGGCCAATTACATCGAAGGAGTGCTTGAAGGCGGTACCGTCGATGGCGAAGGCGAGCCTGGAGTTGATGGCGGACCCAGCGGCGAGAAAGACCCCATGTACGACCAAGCCGTAGAAGTGGTACTGAAGAATCGCAAGGCCAGTATCTCGCTGGTGCAGCGCCATCTGAAGATTGGTTACAACCGCGCTGCCCGTTTGGTGGAAGACATGGAAAAGGCTGGCATGGTTAGCGCCATGAGCACCAACGGCCAGCGTGAAATTTTGGTGCCAGCGCGCGCCGAATGACGAACCCTAAAAGGCTACTGTGAAAAAATTACTGATTGCTACGCTTTTGATAGCTGCTTATGCAGCATCTGCGAGGGCTAACGGCCTAGAAAGCTTGGAGTCGTTTGTCAAAACGGTAAAAACCGCGCACACCGACTTCACCCAAGTGGTTACGATGCCGCCCAAGGATGGCCAGGCCGCGCGCACCAAAACATCCAGCGGAGTGTTTGATTTTTCGCGCCCCGGACGATTTCGCTTTGTTTATAAAAAGCCGTTCGAGCAAACTATTGTTGCTGACGGCCAAACCCTGTGGCTGTACGACGTGGATTTAAACCAGGTGACTGCGCGCAAACAAACCCAAGCCTTGGGTTCCACACCTGCAGCATTGATTGCGTCGGCTGCCGATCTGAAGGCGCTGCAAGCTGACTTTGTACTAAAGTCTGATGCCGACAGCGAAGGCTTGGAGTGGGTTTTAGCCACCCCCAAGGCCAAGGACAGCGCCGTACAAACCGTACGCGTGGGCTTTAAGGCCGGTGAACTGGCCGTGCTCGAAATTGTCGACAGCTTTGGCCAAAAATCCAGTCTGCGTTTCAATGATTTCAAGGCCAATGTAGCGCTAGAGCCTGCGGCCTTTCAGTTCAAGCCGCCAGCTGGCGCAGACGTCATTCACCAGTAGCGCGGGGTGCGCACCGCGGCAGGTGCACCGTGATCAGCGTGCCTGCATCCGGGCTGGATGCAATTTCTATGCTGCCACCCAGCACGTCATGCACGATGTTGTAGACGATGTTCATCCCCAGACCCGAGCCACCTTGGCCAAGTTTGGTGGTGAAAAAGGGGTCGAAAACCCGGTTGCGTGTGTCTTCGGTCATACCGATACCGTCGTCGCTGAATTGCAATGTCACGTTTTCTGGCCCAGCGGCAACGGCGCGCACATGCATTTGCCCGCGTTCGCGGCCATCAAAGCCGTGCTGTAGCGCGTTGCTGACAAAATTGGTGATCAACTGTCCGAGCGCTCCAGGGAAGCTGTCCATTTCCACCACGTCGGGTAGTGCCAACGTCAAGTCAAACGGCGAGTTTTTATACATGGGCTCTAACGTCAGGCAGACCTCGCGCAGTGTGATTTGCAAGTCAAAGACGCGGCGCTGGTCGCTGGATTGGTCTACCGCGACCCGTTTAAAACTGCGTATCAGTTCGCTGGCGCGTGTGAGGGCGCGCATCAGGATATCGGTGCCGCGCTGCGCGTTTTCAAGGAATACTTGCAAGGTTGAGCGGCGCAATTCACCCTTTGAGAAGGCGTCAGTCAAGTCTTTGACCTGGTATTGCAGCGTGCTACCCACCGTGACGCTATTGCCGATGGGGGTGTTGAGCTCGTGTGCCACACCAGCCACTAAGGAGCCCAGCGCTGCCAGCTTTTCTGTGCGGACCATTTCGGTTTGCATGGTTTGCACCGAGGCGAGCGCTACGCTGAGCTCACGGTTGGCGATTTCGAGTTTTTCGGTGCGTGCTTTGACGCGCTGTTCCAGCTCCTGGTTCATGGTTCGAATTTCACGCTCGGCTGTGCGTTGGCGGGTCACGTCTTCCAATGTGAACAGCGTCAGCTTCTCGCTACCGGTCATAACCGTGCGTCCAGACACTAGGCAAATGATTGTGTGTCCATCGTGGTGCCGATGCTCCACTTCGACACGGTCAACCCTGCCACCGGGCACCAGTGCCGCCACCAACTGCTCCCGTTGCAACGGGTTCACCCAGATACCCAGATCACGCGCGTTGTGGCCAATCACGTCCTGCAGCTGGTAGCCGTACTGCTGCAGCCAGGCATCGTTGGCTTCCACAAACTGCCCATCCATGCTGCGGACCAGGGTGTGGGGCACCGGCGACTGGCGGAACAAGCCGAAGAACTTGGCCTCGCTCTCGCGCAGTGAAGACTGTGTGCGCTGCAGGCGCCGAATGTAGGCGTACAGAATATAGGTGAGCGTCGCGACCAAAGCAATGCTGAATACTGCCATCAGCAAACGTTCAAAGGTGCGTTGGTGCCAGGGTGCAAGCACGGTGGCATAGTCCCGTGCGTAGACCATGGTGATGGGAAAACCCGTCAACTTGCGAAAGGTGTAGAGCTTGGGGCCATCGTCGTCGTCCAAAAAAGTTTCGTCATCAAACGAACCTTCCACTACGGTGTTGCGTAACAGGGCCAGCTTGGGCTCGTCCGTCACATCCCGGTCCACATAGCGGGCCTCAAACGGTGAGCGCGCCAGGATGAAACCTTGGTTTGACAACAGGGTGACGCTGGCATTGTTTTCTTTGGCCACCCGTGAATACAAGGCACCAAAGTACGACAGGCGGATGTCCACACTGATCACCCCAACGGTCTGGTCGCGCTTGTCGTACAACGAGCGTGCCACCGGAATGACCCACTGGCTGTCGTAGGCACTGGCATAAGGATGGCCGACCATGGCGCCGTGATCGGTTGGATGCTTCAACAGGTATTGGATATGGCTGCGGTGCGAAACTTCGGTCTGGTGCGTGGGGTAGTCGGGCGAACTGATCCAACCAATGCCTTGAGGCGTGACATATTGAACGGCCTTGAGGTAGCGACTTTGACCGATGTCATGGCTGGCAACGATGCTGCGAATGAGGGTAGGGTCCTCGTAGTGATCAGCCGTTAGCACGGCCTGGGCTACGCGATCCAGCGTATGTATCGCGTCTTGCAGGGTCTGGCTCGCATGCTCTTCGAGCAGGCGAACGGCAATGAGGCCGTTATTGGTCTCGGATGTCAGCGTCTGCCGTCTGTCTTGTTCAATGGCCCACCAGGTTTGACCGGCAATGGTCAGTGTGGTCACCAGCGCAAACAGTAGCAAAGCCAAGCGCGAGCGCGACAGTGTCCGAGAACTGGCAGCCTGTTGTAGGGGCACACTCATTGCACGCGGCCCTCTTTCCAGGCCTGCAGCAGTCGTTCATAGGCAATGGTTTCTCCCCGGGGTTTTTCATCAGCCAGTTTTTGCCACGGCGCTCCTTTTTTGGAAAGCCGCGTGGCAGCATCCCGCGGCGCGTTGAGTTTGGGTGTGCAGTGCTGCATACCCTTACTCTGAAGATCCGCCAGCACTTCGTCCATATCGCGGGCAAGGCTGTCCATAGCAGCCTGCGGGGTTGCTTCACCCTCAATGGCTTTGCTCACATTGGGCCACCACAGGCGGGACATGCGGGGATAGTCAGGCACATTGGTGCCCGTGGGCGTCCAGGCGACACGCGCTGGGCTGCGGTAAAACTCTATGAGCCCGCCGTAACGCCAGGCATTGCGGGTGAAGTATTCGTGTTTGATGTCGGATTCGCGGATAAAGGTCAAACCGACGATGGATTTGCGCAGAGACAAGGTCTTGGATGTCACAAACTGTGCATACAACCAAGCTGCTGCCATATTGGGCAATGGCGTAGATTTCAAAAAAGTCCATGACCCAACGTCTTGGTAACCGTTTTGCATGCCGGTCTTCCAATACGGTCCGTGGGGCGAGGGCGCCATGCGCCACTTGGGGCTACCGTCTTTGTTGACTGCGGCCGTACCGAGTTGGGTCAGCGGAGCGGTGAAGGCGGTGTACCAGAATATCTGCTGCGCAATCTGCCCCTGCGCAGGTACCGGACCGGCGTCCGTGAAGGTCATGTTGGCGGCTTCGGGCGGGGCGTACTGCTTGAGCCACTGTATATATTTGGTCAATGCAAACACGGCAGCCGGTGAGTTGGTGGCGCCCCCGCGTTCCACTGACGCTCCCACGGGCGTGCACTGGTCGGTGCCTACGCGTATGCCCCATTCGTCTACTGGCAAGCCATTGGGTATTCCCTTATCGGCAGCGCCCGCCATGGACAGCCAGGCATCGGTAAAGCGCCAGCCCAAAGACGGATCGCGCTTGCCATAGTCCATATGGCCATACACCTTTTTCCCATCAAGCACTTTGACATCGTTGCTAAAGAAGTTGGCGATGTCTTCATACGCCGACCAGTTCAGCGGCACACCCAGTTCGTAACCGTATTTGGCGAGAAACTGGTTCTTCAAATCCGTGCGGGCAAACCAATCAGCCCGAAACCAGTACAGGTTGGCAAACTGCTGGTCGGGCAACTGGTACATTTTTCCGTCGGGTGCGGTGGTAAACGATGTACCGATGAAATCGGCCAGGTCCAGGCCGGGGTTGGTAAATTCTTTGCCAGCGCCCTGCATGAAGTCGGTCAGTGGTACGACCGCGCCAAAACGGTAGTGCGTGCCAATCAGGTCTGAGTCGGATATCCATCCGTCGTATTCGGATTTCCCGCTCTGGATAGCCGCATACAGCTTATCCACCAGATCGCCCTCAGCCATGATGTCCTGCTTCACAGCGATACCGGTGATGTCTTCAAAGGCTTTGGTTAAGGTGCGCGATTCGTATTCGTGGGTGTCGATTTTTTCTGCCACCACATGGATAGACGTGATGCCCTGGCGTTTGAGGCGGTCCGCTGTTTGAATGAACCATTGCATCTCTTGCTGCTGTTGATCGCGGGTGAGTGACGACGGTTTGAACTCTTGGTCTATCCATCGCGTAGCGGCTGCGCCATCGGCCCAGCAGCCCAAGGGCGCGAGCAGCACCAGATAAGCGGTCCAATAAGTAATGCGCATGGGCAATGCCTTTGATGTTTATCAGCCTGTGCAGAACCCAATGCTGCTCTACACCACGCCATGTGCGAGTTTGCACCAAAATTGGGTGCAACAAAGCGCGATGTAGTGACGAGAACCGCCCCGTTTAAAAGCGGCTCTCCAGTTGCAGTAGCGCGACCTTGCGCGGCAGTCCCCCGGCATAGCCTGTCATTGCGCCATTGCTACCGACCACGCGATGGCAGGGGACGATGATGCTGATGGGGTTGCGGCCCACCGCTCCGCCCACCGCGCGCACGGCGTGGGGGTTGCCAATGGCTTGGCTGATGGCGCCATAGCTACTGGTCGCACC
>JBDTAG010000237.1:0-4329 GCA_039924745.1 Rhodoferax sp. | reverse complement strand
ACACGGTACTATCAGCGTGTGACAACTCAATCACCCCGTTGATATGGGCCTTCTCGCCAAACTGATTCCGGCAACATTCCGGCGGTGGCTCATCACCTCGCTGGGTGGGCATGACGACGATCGGTTTGCGAAGGTGTTTTACACCAGTCCCGACTGGATTGTGATCACCCGGTTAGGTGACGGATTGGTAGTAGATGCCAACCATGGGTTTGAAATCATCAGCGGCTACAGTGCGAAAGAAGTCGTTGGTCATTCCATATCCGATTTCAATGTGTGGGCCGTTCCCGAGCAGCGCGCGCAATTGGTAGACGAGTTGATGAGCAGCGGTTCTGTCCGGGGACGTTTGACGCAATTGCGGCGCAGAGATGGAACGCATGGTGAATGCATCGTCAACGCAATTCAAATAGCACTTGAGGGCCGCACACACTCCCACGCCGTATGGATCGTGCGCGACGTGACAGAACAAAATGCCGTGCATGAACAATTCAAGGCCGCCTTTCAACTAACCCCCGATTGCATGACCATCTCCCGGGTTAGCGATGGGACCTATGTGGAAGTGAACCAAGCGTATGAACGCGTCTCGGGTCTTACCCGGGCACAGACACTAGGCAAGACTGCAACGCAACTCGGAATTTGGGCCGACCTCGTGGAGCGTGACGCACTGATGTCCCAAATTAAGCAACATGGTGTTGCCAACGAATTCTTCGTCCACATCCATACGAGCAGTGATCAGATCCTTGCAGCATCCGTGACTGCTGCTATTTTTGAGGCTCGCGGAGAGCAGTTTTTGATTGCCCTGCTAAGGGATGTAACGGAAACCCGCAAGGCGGCCGACGCACTGCGTGAAAGTGAAGCACGTTTCGCCAAGCTGTTTGATCAATCTCCCATGCCAATGGGTTACTCCAGCAGCGCAGATGATTTTTCCAGTACGCAATGGAACGGCGCTTGGTTTTCAACTTTTGGATTCGACCCAGACACCGTGCAAGGCAAATCCGGGCTTGAATTGGGTTTTTGGGTGGATGGAAATGAACGCGCCAAATGGCTTGGGCGCGCTGTTTTGGGCGAGCAAACCTCGAATGCCGAGATTCAGGTACGGCGTTCTGACGGCGCGCTGCGTTGGGTCGCTGTCTCCAGCCGCTCCTTCATTGAGCCAACGCGAACCCTGGTGCTCTTTACCTATTTCGACATCACCGAGCGCAGACATGCACAAGAAGAAATCCTCACCCTCAACATTGACCTTGAAACACGGGTTGCCATGCGCACGCAAGCGCTTGAAAACGCAAACCAGGAGCTGACTGAAACGCTGGAGACACTCAAGGCCGCCAAGAACCAATTGGTGCAGTCCGAAAAACTGGCTGCTTTAGGGGCTTTGGTCGCCGGTGTTGCACACGAACTAAACACACCGATCGGCAATGGCCTCACGGTTGCAACGTCCATCGACTACAGGATCACGGAGTTCTCGCATTTGATGGAAACCGGAATGAAACGCTCTGATCTGCAAGCGTTTCTGGCCGATACGCGGCAAGCGGCGGACATCTTGTCGCGCAATCTCATGCGGGCCGCCACCCTTGTGTCTAGCTTCAAGCAGGTCGCAGTCGATCAAACCAGCTCGCAGCGCCGCACGTTCGTTCTCAAAACATTGGTGTCAGAGCTATTACTCACGCTCGATCCAGGGCTGAGAAAAACAGCATGCAAAGTGAATAACGCGACCAACGACGACGTTGCCATGGACAGCTTTCCGGGACCATTGGGGCAGGTGTTAACCAACCTCATCAACAATGCCGTCGTGCATGGCTACGGCGAAGAGCAGGCTGGCACAGTCACCATCTCGACGCCACAGATCAATGAGGACCAGATCGTCATTCAAGTGCAAGACACCGGAAAAGGAATAGACGAAACACATTTGGCCCACGTCTTTGAACCATTCTTTACGACGCGCATGGGACACGGCGGGTCTGGTCTGGGCCTACATATCGTGCACAACCTCGTAACTGGTGTGCTCGGCGGTACTATCTCTGTTCAAAGCCAACCGGGGCAGGGCGCCACGTTCTCGGTCACCATACCCAGGCATGCCCCGGAACGAACACCCGCTTTAAAGCCAGACGCTCCGTAAAAAACCCGATGGACTACTGGATCTGCTGCACGAGCGCCACATAGGCCGCAACTGGAACTTCTTCAGCCCGTCGCTGGACATCAAATTCGCCAGAGAATCCCTTCTCGTCCAGCCATCGCCCCAGCGTATTGCGCAGAATCTTGCGGCGTTGACTGAATGCGACCTGCACTAGCTCGCTCAACAGCGCAACTGACACAACGGGCGGCTCAGCCAGGGGAACCATCCGCACGACGGCGCTGTTCACCCTCGGTGGCGGGTCAAAGCTTTCAGGCGGCACGAACAACACGTTTTCCATTGCATAGCGCCACTGCAACATAACACTCAAGCGCCCATATGCAGCAGTCGACGGCTGGGCAATCATCCGGTCGATCACCTCTTTTTGCAGCATAAAGTGCTGGTCTTCAATCGCATCCACGGCATCTAGCAGATGGAAAAGGATGGGAGTTGAAATGTTGTAAGGCAGGTTGCCAACGACGCGCAGCTTTTCTGAAGCAACAACTACATCAGTACCATTTACTATCAAATTAGTAGCAGGCCATTCAGATTGAACGAGGGCAAAGTCCACTTTCAACACATCGGATTCAATGACGGTAAGTTGTCCGTGGGTACGCAGACGCACCGCCAGGTCGCGGTCGAGCTCGATAACAGTCAGGTGCCCCAATCGCTCCACCAGCGGTTGGGTTAGTGCAGCAAGCCCCGGCCCGATTTCCACCATGCGCTGCCCGGGCTTGGGTGCAATGGCATCCACAATCGCGTCGATGATGCCGCCATCGGTCAGAAAATGCTGGCCAAAGCGTTTGCGTGCAATGTGTTTCACTGCGGTGGGTCGCGGAACTCCACGAAAGCGTTGGCCCGAATTTCCTGAGCCCAAGTGGTAAAAGCGGCGTCATACCGGCTGGCACGCAGTTGGTTGCGCATGGCCTCACGCACTTCCTGCGGCTTCATATCCACCCGCCGCCGATCCAGCAATTCAATCAGGTGCACACCAAACCGCGACACCAACGGTTGGCTTATCTGCCCTGGGGCTAGGCGGTTCATGGTGTCTTCAAATTCGGGAACGAAAGTACCAGGGCCAACCCAGCCTAAATCACCACCTTGGGTGGAACTTCCGTCTTGTGAATATTCTCGGGCCAAGGCTTCGAATGTTGCGGTTTTAGCCTCAATCCGCTTCTTGAAATCCGCCAGCTTGGCGATGGCAGCAGCCTGTGTCAGCTCTGGGCCGGTGCGCAAAAGGATGTGACGCGCATGGCTCTGGACGATGGACATGGACGGCGCTGCGGGCGCCTTTCGCTCTATCACTTTCAAAATATGAAATCCGGCGTTGCTGCGCACAATGTCAGACACTTCACCAACAGCCACATTTTGCGTGGCGGCCAGGAATGCTGGTGGATAACGGTCTGCACGGCGCAGTCCCAGTTGCCCCCCGTTGGTGTGGTCAGCTGCCGAGACCTCCTGCACCAGTGCCGCAAAGTCTTCGCCAGCACGGATCCGGGCCAACACTTTTTGTGCTTGTGCGAACAAAACTGCAGTCTGTTCGCTGGTCGCTTTTTCTGGGACTGATATCAACAAATTGGCCAAGTTGACTTCCTGGGCCATCGGGTCTTTACTACCGCCTTGTTGATCTGCCAGCGCGCGGTCGATATCGGCATCCGAGACGCGAATCCGGTTTTCAACCTGTTGTTCGTGCAAGCGAGCCAGAATCACCTGGTCGCGCAATTGTTTGCGGAATTGGCTGATCGTGATGCCATCCTTTTGCACGCGGGCGCGCAATTCGGCGACATCAATCTGATTTTGGCGGGCTACGGCCTGCTCGGACTGATCAACTATGGCCTCATCCACGTGGATGCCAGCATCTGCCGCTACCTGCAGTTGTGCCCGTTCGTTGATCAGGCGCTCCAACACCTTGCTGCGCAATTCCGCAATAGGCGGCGCCGTCTGGCGTTGTTGCGCCATCTCATTGGTAATGCGCTGTACAGCGGTACGCACCTCGCTGTTCGTGATGGGCTCGGAGTTCACCACGGCCACGATATAGTCCGCTTGCTGCGGGGCTTCGGCGCGCACGCCAACCGCCATTACGCTGCAAAAAATGCCCAGGACTGGGGCTGCCCACATTCGAAAATTCATGGTCTCTCAATCAAAGTTGCTAAAGCGGCTGTTCGTGCCGCTCGTATCACGCAAATTTTTGTAGCGCGAAATGTTCTGGGTCAAGGCCTGCA
>JBDTAG010000236.1:0-3698 GCA_039924745.1 Rhodoferax sp. | reverse complement strand
GGCGGGCTCGATCTCGTAGCGGGTGATCACCGGACCAGGTTGGGCCAGCACCACGCGGACCTCCACACCAAAGTCTTTGAGCTTTTTCTCGATCATGCGGCTGGTCATTTCCAGCGTTTCGGGGGCTACCGTTTCTTGGCGCAATTGGGCACCGTCCAGCAAATCCACCTGTGGCAGCTTGCTGTCGGGCATCTCGGTGAACAGTGGCTTTTGGCGCTCTTTGGCAACGCGTTCGCTGCGTGGCGGATCAATGATGACCGGCTCCATGATGACAATGGGTTGCGGATGGTGTTCTACCGTTTCTACCCGCTCTTCCAACAAAATTTCTTCTCGCTCGCGCATGGCCTGCTGACCCAACACGCGGTCTTCAGCCCGTTCACGCTTTTGCCGACGCGACTGCACCAAGGCATCCACCCAAGAACCAAGGCGTTCGGCCACATGCATCCACGAGAAACCGAACACCAAGGCCGCGCCAATGACACCCAGGGCAATCGACACCAGACCCGAACCCGAAAAACCCAACCATTTGACGCTCAATGGCCCCAGCAGGTAACCCATCGCGCCACCGCTGTGGTCGGGTAGGCGTGGCTCCAGACTGTACAGACGCGCCCATTCCAGCGATGTGCTGCCATACAGCAGCAAGACCAACCCAATCCAGAACACAATTTTTCGGGGGACAGCTGGGCTCGCCATATCACCCCGCAGTCGGTTAGCCAGCAGTGCCAGCCACAGGCGCACGCCTACGGCCACGCACCACCAGGCGGAAAATCCCAAAAAGAAATAACTGACATCGGCCACCCATGCCCCCAGACGCCCCACCGCGTTGGCCACTGCCACGCCGCTACCCGAGGTGGACCACGCAGCATCATGTTGCGAATACGTCAATAAAGCCGTAAGCCACAGTGCCAACAACACAAAACCACCGATCAGCGCGATTTCATTGGCAAAGCGCCCCATGCCAGTTGGTGGCTGGGGGCTTTTTGAGGCGGAAGAAGAATGAAGAGTGTGCAGAGAATAAGTCATGTAAAAACAAACAGTCGCAGCAAGCTTAACGCACGCAGCCTTTCCTTTTAACGCAGTAGCTTGCCTGGTTGACTACACCCGCCGTTTAGCGTGGATGCGAGCGGCGCTCTATGACACGCACTGCGCCAGAGTCCTGTACCTCGATGAACCCCTGCTCTTCGAAATCTTTCATGACTCGGCTGACCATTTCGCGCGAGGCGCCGACCATCTTGGCGATATCTTGGCGTGACACCTTGTCACGTATCAACAGGGCACCCGTGTCATCCGGTAACGCAGAGTCCAATAAAACCTTGGCTACGCGACCATACACACCCACCAAAGCCAGGGAGCTAATGTTTTCGCTGGCTTTGCGCAGGCGTTGCACCAAAACTCGCATCACGCTGTGTGCCATTTCAATGTTTTCACCCAGGCAGCGCAAAAAGCTGTCGCGCGCCAACACCAGCACATCGACCTGCTGGTCTGCCACGACGGTGGCCGAATGGGGTTCGTTGTCTATCAGACTCATTTCGCCCACGTAGTCACCTGATTTGAGCGTCGCCAAAATCACCTCGCGGCCCTTGCTATCGGTCATCAGTACGCGGGTGCGACCGGTCAGGACAATATAAAGCGCGTTGCTCATGCGCCCCTGTTCCACCAAAATCTCTCCACGCTTGAACCGTTTTTTGTACACCGTAGCAGACAGCGCCTCGGCCTGCTCGGGCGTGAGCATGGAGAACAGGGACACCCTGCGGATCAAATCCAGGTTACTCAGCATAGTCATCAAAATCACTCCGGAACAGTCGTTCTGGCATTTCTTACAATCGGGCTCGCATTGAAAAGGCCTGCATTGCCCCGAAATGTACACGGCCTCGCTCTCGTCTTCCGCTACAAAAGGTTACACACTCCATGTCCGATCCCAAACACGCCAAAGTCTTGATTCTGGGCTCAGGCCCTGCCGGTTACACCGCTGCGGTCTATGCTGCACGCGCCAATCTCAACCCGGTTCTGGTGACCGGCATGGCCCAAGGCGGCCAATTGATGACTACTACAGAAGTCGATAACTGGCCGGCTGATGTTCACGGCGTGCAAGGCCCAGAGCTGATGCAGCGCTTTTTGGAACACGCCGAGCGTTTCAAAACAGAAATTTTGTTTGACCACATTAGCGCAGTGGACCTGTCCAAGCGCCCTTTCACACTGACCGGCGACAGTGGTACTTACACCTGTGACTCGTTGATCATCGCCACCGGTGCCTCTGCCAAATACTTGGGGTTGCCATCTGAAACGGCATTTATGGGCCGTGGCGTGTCAGGGTGCGCAACCTGCGACGGCTTCTTCTACCGTGATCAAATTTGTTGCGTGGTGGGCGGCGGCAACACGGCCGTCGAAGAGGCTCTGTACTTGTCCAATATCGCCAGCAAGGTCTACTTGGTGCACCGCCGTGACAAGTTCAAGGCCGAGCCGATTCTGGTGGACAAGCTGATGGAAAAGGTTGCAGCCGGAAAGATCGAGCTCAAAACCTTCCGCACGCTGGACGAAGTGCTGGGCGATGCATCGGGCGTGACCGGCATTCGCGTGCGCAGCACCGCGGACAACACCACCGAAGACATCAAGCTCACGGGGTGCTTCATCGCCATTGGCCATTCGCCCAATACCGAGATCTTCCAGGGCCAGTTGGAGATGGCAGGCGGCTACATCATCACTCAGGGCGGCCTCAAAGGCTTTGCAACGCAAACGTCCGTTCCCGGCGTGTTTGCCGCGGGCGACGTGCAAGACCATGTGTACCGCCAGGCCATTACCAGCGCGGGCACAGGTTGCATGGCGGCGTTGGATGCACAACGCTTCTTGGAGCAAGACTGATACTTTGCGGTAAAGACCTTTAGCTCTGTCCCCAATCGATCAAGGGCTGCTCATTAAAATTCGTTATAATCAAAGGCTTTGCTGAGTTCAGCCCGTAAGGGTTTGGATTCAATAGCAATCACCGCCAAGCGTGTTTTAGCATTTTGGCGGGGGGTTACCGCCACCCTTTTTCATTGGCGAGGTGAGGCTAAAGCGAGATCAAAGCAGCCGGGTTAATCCAGGTAGTTTTGGTCGCCAGTAATAGCCGTTTTACTGTATCGGAGTGTCCTTATGGCACGCGTATGTGAAGTCACGGGCAAAGGCCCAATGGTCGGGAACAATGTTTCCCACGCCAACAACAAAACCAAGCGCCGGTTCCTGCCGAACCTGCAATACCGCCGTTTTTGGGTCGAGACAGAAAACCGTTGGGTTCGCCTGCGGATTTCGAACGCAGGTCTGCGTTTGATCGACAAAAAAGGTATTGATGTTGTGCTCGCAGATTTGCGTGCACGTGGTCAGGCATAAGGAGCAAAACCATGGCAACCAAAGGCGGACGCGAAAAAATCAAGCTGGAATCCACAGCAGGTACTGGTCATTTCTACACGACCAGCAAGAACAAGAAAACCATGCCCGAGAAGATGCTGATCAAGAAATTTGATCCAAAAGCTCGCAAGCATGTGGACTACAAAGAAATGAAACTGAAGTAATTCAGTCTCTTTGTCAGTCGAAGAAGGCCCGCTCTGTGCGGGCTTTTTTTCACCCTGAATTTATTGTGCGAGGGCACTTCTTTCGCAAGACTCGTCGGCCTATGCGTTTTGCGCAGGTAAAGGAGGAGCCCGAAGGGCGGGGGACACGGAGCA
>JBDTAG010000235.1:0-7218 GCA_039924745.1 Rhodoferax sp. | reverse complement strand
CGCCATGGTGTTGATGTCAGTCGCCAGTTGACCGAGCTCGTCGCATCTGCGAATGGGTATCGGCTGGTCAAAAGCACCACTGCCGAAGCGCTGCGCGCCATCGCGTATGTCGTCCAACGGGCGCAGCAGGCGGCGGATGTAGGCATAGGCCATGGCAGTAAGCGCCAGGATGCCTGCCAGGGTGTACCAGCCTATGCGGTGCGGCTGGTTTTCCCACGCGGCGATGCTAACGCCCAAGTCGATGCGGTGGCCGTCGGCCGTGGTGCGCGACAACAATCGTGGCGGTCCGTCTTGCCACTCGTCTTTGAACGAGCGGTGATGGCTATTGGGGATAGAGTCAGTCTGTGGACTGCTGCGCCAGTTCACGGTTGGCCCGGATATTTGCACACTGATGGGCAGGCGCTCGGTCAGCGCCTGCGCTCGCGCTATGCTGGGCGGGCTGCCAATCTCGGCCGCCAGTCGGTCCACATAGTCACTGACCAAGGGCCGGGCAGCGACCCGCCAACCCACGCTGAGCGCCGTCTGCATGCCAAAAGTAAAGGTGGCGGCCAAAGCTACCGCCAGCAACAGGAACAACGTGGTCAGGCGCACGCGCAAGGAATGTCCCAGCGCGTGGCGTGCACGGCGATGCCAACGCGGGCGTAACTTACGCATGGGGTGGCGCCGTATTCAGGGCAGGCTGTTGGGCACGCAGCGCAAGCGCATAACCCGCGTTGCGCAGCGTCTTGATGGCGTCCAGCGGCTCCAGCTTCTTGCGCAGGCGGCTGACCACAATGTCGACCGCGCGGGTATACAGGTCCGCGTCATGGCCGCGCAGTTGGTTCAGGATGTCGTCGCGGTTAAAGACTTTGCCCGGTTCGCGCGCCAGCAGGTGCAGCAGGTCAAATTCGGTGCTGGTCAGTTCAATGGATTGGCCCAGGCACTGCACACTGCGGGTGGTGGCATCGACCGTCAAACCCTCAAAGTGCAGGCGACCGTCGACAGAAACGCCAGAAACATTGGAAGTTGCAAACGACGCACCGCTGCTGCCAGGTTGGCGGCGGCGCAGCACGGTCTGCAGCCGAGCCACCAGTTCACGCGGCTCAAAAGGTTTGGGCAAATAGTCGTCGGCACCCAGCTCCAGCCCCACCACGCGGTCCATCACGTCTCCGCGCGCGGTCAGCATGATGAGGGGAATATCACTCTCCTTGCGGATGGTGCGGCATAGCGCAAACCCATCCATCTCGGGCAGCATCACATCCAGAATCGCGGCGTCAAACCCGCCTTGGCGCAACTGGGTCAGGCCCGCACTGGGACGCGTGGCGTGGATCAGTTGCATCTCGAAGCGGGCAACATAGGCGGCCAGTGGCTCGCCCAGTTGTTCGTCGTCGTCAATCAGAAGAATGCGCATCGTCATGCGGTGATTGTCCCACCGGCACGGTGGCACAAAAGCTGGCGAAGGCGTTGCTGGCGGGGCGCCGGTAAGTCGTCGAAGCTATCGGCCGCCTGCGCCAGCGCGTGGTGCAGCCCGGAGTCTTTTTGCGTGGCCGATTGGGCCAGGTGCTGGGCATGGTCACGGTCAAAACGCGGGCCCCAGACCATGGCTAACAGTTCGGCCACGGGTTCATCGGCAGATGCCAGCAGCGCCGGGCCGTGGGCCCGCATGCTGGCAAAAAGCACGTGCATCGGTTGCATGGCAATGCGATCGATAAAAGCGTGCGCTCAACCGCGGCGCCACCAGCCGTGGCGGCCTTGCATGGCTTCACGCACCTTGGTTTGCTGGGCCGGTGTAAGGCTGTCGTAGAAGTCAGCCATCGCGGTGATCACCTCCGGGCTCTTGCTGCTAATGGCCGCGGTCTTCTCGGCTACCAGCGTTTGTGCACGGCTACGGTCGAACTTGTCACCGGCCACTAAGGCCCGCATGTCGGCGCGCGGGTCGGTGGTCTGCCCAACCAAGGCCGCGCGTTGCTCTTGCAGCTTGTCGGCCAGAATGTTGAGGCGTTGCTTTTGGTCCGCGTTGAGGTCGAGCTTGCCAGACACGCGGTCGATTATTTTGCCGCGCATTTGGGCTTGGTCTTCGGCACTCATATTGCTGCCAAAGTCCTGGCGCTGGTGGCCGCATGCGGTCAGACCACCGACCAAAATGCTGGCGCCCAACAGGCTAAAGAGGGTGCGTTTGATCCAGGGTTTCATAGGAGTATCACTTTGAAGTGAGAATGTGTTGAACAGGCCTTAATGGTGCCGGGGCAGGCCCGTCGTGTCCTGTCGCTGGGGTATCGATTTGTTTCAATATTTTTCAGCGGCGCGGCCGTTGTTCGATTTCAATCAAGAAAGGTAAGCCATGTTTGGTGGTTTTGAGGCGCACAACATCCGCGCAAACGGCGTTGATATCTTTTTCCGCTGCGGCGGCAACCGCGACAAGCCCGCCCTGTTTTTGTTGCACGGTTTTCCGCAAACGCATGTCATGTGGCACCGCGTGGCGCAATTGTTGCGCGACGATTATTTTCTGGTGATGCCTGATGTGCGCGGTTACGGCGATTCGTCCCATGCACCTGGCTTGCCCGACCACAGCAATTACAGCAAACGCGCCATGGCGGCCGATATTGTGGCCGTCGCCGATGCCTTGAAGCTGGACAGCTTTTTTCTGTGCGGCCATGACCGCGGCGGCAGGGTTGCGCACCGCTTGGCGCTGGACCACGCACAACGGGTTCGGAAACTGTGTGTCATAGACATCGCCCCTACGTTGGACATGTATGCCAGCACCAACATGGAGTTCGCCCGCGCTTACTACCACTGGTTCCACCTGATACAGCCCAGCCCATTGCCGGAAACCATGATTGGAGGCAATGCCAAAGCGTATTTACACAACAAACTTGGAGGATGGGGTACGGGCGGCACAACCCACATCGAGCCGCAAGCGCTATCGGAATATGAGCGCTGCTTTTGCAACGCTGAGGCCATCCACACGGCTTGCGAAGACTACCGGGCCAGTGCCGGTATTGACCTGGAGCATGACCGCGACAGCCGAGCCCGCAATGAAAAAATTAGCTGCGACACGCTAGTGCTGTGGGGCGCACGCGGTGTTGTGCAACGCCTGTTCAGACCCTTGGAGTTGTGGCAAGCACAGTGCACTGCGACGGCAACCGGTGAAGCACTACCTGCGGGGCATTTCATTCCCGAGGAGCAGCCCAACTTGACTGCAGAGGCGTTGCGCAACTTCATGCGCTAGTACCTCGCAACTACCAATTTTTAGCGTTTAGCGCGCACTTCCGCTATCAGGAACTCGGCAACCTGCAGCGCGCGCTCCATGCTGCCGGCCATGGAGCCATCGGTGTAAAAACGCCCTGCAATCCCCAGCGCCGGAACGCCTTCGACCTTGTAATCGTTTTGCAACTGGGTTGCTCGCTTGGCTTTGGTTTGGACTGTGAAAGAGTTGTATTGCTCCAAAAATTTGGTCTTGTCCACGCCTTGGCGGCCGACCCACTCAACAATGGCTTCGCCAGTAGACAGATTGACTTTTTCCACGTGAATGGCGTGAAACACCTTGGCCTGGAGTTTGTCCATCAAGCCCATCGCTTCCAAAGCCAATGCCAGTCGCTGCTGCGGCACAAAACTATCTTGGAAGGCAACGTGCGAACGGCGGAACGCAACGTCCTTCGGCAGAGTTTTGATCCAAGTCTCTAATGTGGGTTCGAATGCATTGCAGTGCGGGCAGTTGTACCAAAAGAATTCCACCACTTCGATCTTGCCAGCGGGCGCTTCAACGGGAGCATGCACGTCCAAAATATGGTAATCCTTGCCCGCGGCGAACTTGGCGGTCTGGGCATGGGCTAGGGGCGAGAACCAGGCAGACGATGCCAATGCGGCACCAGCGGCCACTTGGGAAAATTCACGACGTTTCATATGATTCATGCGATACCGCTCCAAAAATGTGTCAATGTGATCGAGTGCTTCGGGATAAGTTCCGTCACCTGAAAACCGGGGTCATTCTTGCCCCGCTACGGATTAGCGCTGAACGCGCACCAGCGACGTTTCGAGTCCGGATTTATCCAGTTTTTCCTTGTTGCGTTCCGCCTCATCCTTGGTGTTGAAGGGCCCGGTACGCACACGGAAAACTACGCGACCCGACTGTTCGCGTTCGGTGATCTTGGTTTCAATGCCTGTCAGTGACAACTTGGCCCGCTGAGACTCTGCGTCTTCAGCCGTTCGGTAAGCACCGAGTTGTACAAAGAAGATGAACGGATCTGCAGCAGCCGTGATGGGTCCGCCAGATTTGGCTTTGGCCAAGTCACCCAGTGGGTCTGCCGACACAGCAGGTTTGACTTCCCCCTTGGCGTCGGGCTTTATAACTGCCGCCTTGGTATCGGTCTTGGCGTCTGTTGCGCCCTTTGTTGTTGGTGTTGCAGTAGCTGCCGACGCGGCGACTACCGGAGCCGCCACTTTGGCGGGATTTTTACCGTACAAAGGGGTGTTGGGGTCCCAATTTTTATTCTTCTTCGCTTCCGCCTCGTCCTGGTCTGCGGAGCGGGTTTGGCCCTTGTTCAGGAAAGGGATGGGTACCTTGGTCACGTACACCGCCACGCCCAAGGCGGCGGCCAAGCCGAGCACCACACCAATGATCAACCCCAGAATCGTCCCACCACGCTGCTGCTTCATGCGTTACCTTTTTTATCTAATCATTTGGGGGCAGAGTCAAAAATCTGCCCCACGCTCTCTCACATCTTTTGCGGAGCACTGACGCCCAGCACCGCCAAGCCATTGTGCAACACCTGAGCGGTGGCCGCGACCAAGGCCAGGCGCGCCAGTTTGACCGCTTCATCATCCACCAAAATGCGCTCGGCGTCATAGTAGCTGTGGTAACTGGCCGCCAGTTCGCGCAGGTAGAAGGTTACATCGTGCGGCGCCTCATCCACCGCAGCTGCGGTCAACATTTCAGGGTATTTGGCCAGCAGCAGCATCAATGCCTGTGCTTGTGGGCTTTGCAAGGCCGACAGGTCCACGTTCTGCAATATGGTCTGATCACCCCCCCACGCTGCAAGCACCGAGCAAATACGGGCGTGGGCATATTGAACGTAGTACACCGGGTTATCGTTGTTTTTGGCCACTGCCAAGTCGACGTCGAAGGTGTATTCGGTATCGGGCTTGCGGCTGAGCAGGAAGAATCGCACGGCGTCCTTGCTGGTCCATTCGATCAGGTCGCGCAGGGTCACATAGCTGCCTGCGCGCTTGCTGATCTTCACTTCTTCGCCGCCTTTGACCACGCGCACCATGGTGTGCAACACGTAGTCAGGGTAATCCAGGGGAATACCCACATCGGCTGCCTGCAGGCCAGCGCGCACGCGGGCAATGGTGCCATGGTGGTCGGTGCCCTGGATGTTGACCACCTTGGTGAAGCCGCGCTCCCACTTGGCGATGTGGTACGCCACATCCGGCACAAAGTAGGTGTAACTTCCGTCCTGCTTGCGCATGACGCGGTCTTTGTCATCGCCATAGTCGGTGGATTTCAACCACAGCGCGCCGTCCTTGTCATAGGTCTTGCCATTGGCTACCAACTTGCGCACCGTCTCATCGACACGACCGCTGGTGTACAGGCTTGACTCCAGGTAGTACTCGTCAAACTTCAGGTTAAACGCCTGTAGGTCTTTGTCCTGCTCATGGCGCAGATAGGCAACCGCAAAATTACGGATGGACTCCAGATCGTCCAAGTCACCGCTCGCGGTGAAACTGCGGTCATCGGCCTGGACGGTCTTCTTGGCCAAGAAATCATCGGCGATGTCTTGGATGTAAGCACCGTTGTAGAAGGCCTTGCTGGCTGGGTTTTCTGGATCAGTCGGCCAGCATTCGTCACCGGGTTTGAAGCCTTTGGCGCGCAATTGCGTGCTGTTAGCCAATGTCTGGATTTGCACGCCCGCGTCGTTGTAGTAAAACTCGCGGTGAACATTCCAGCCTTGGGTGGCAAACAGATTGCAAATGGCGTCGCCCAGCGCTGCTTGGCGCCCATGACCCACGTGCAAGGGACCGGTGGGGTTGGCAGATACAAATTCGACCAAAACACGTTGCCCGTTGCTCACTTGGTAGCCAAACTGAGCACCCTGGCCCAAGACCTCTCGCACCACTTGTTGCTTGCTTTCCGGCTTGAGGCGGATGTTGATGAAGCCGGGGCCGGCAATTTCTATCGCTTCGACCCAACGCTGGAATGCGGCTTGGGCCAGCAATTCGGTTTTGAGGTTTTCCGCCAATTGGCGCGGGTTGAGCTTGAGGGGCTTGGCCAATTGCATGGCCGCCGTGGTGGCCAGATCCCCATGGGCGGCTACTTTGGGCGACTCAAACGCAGCTTTGGCACCGCTCCCGGGGGAGAGTTTTTCGAGTGAGGCGGCCAGCGCCTCCAGAAGTTCGTTTTTTACAGACAGCATTCCGTGATTTTACGGGGCGGGTCAGCCGAATTGCCATTTACCGCGTTATGTGCTGGAATCCATTGGTGGATTTTTCTGCAACGGCAGCATTGACTGCCACACACTCTTAGGACTCGCGATGAAAAAATTGTTGACCTTGCTCGCTTTGGGCCTGTCTCTCTCCTTCGGTGCAGCCCACGCTGCAGACGAAAAAGCGGCCACCCCGCAGCAAACCAAAATGAAGACTTGTAACGCCGATGCCAAGACCAAGAGCCTGAAGGGTGATGAACGCAAGGCCTTCATGAAAGACTGCCTGAGTGCCACGCCAGTTGCTGCAGCAGAACCTGTCGCAGCGCCTAGCCAGCAAACCAAGATGAAGACCTGCAATGCCGATACAAAGGCCAAGACACTGAAGGGCGACGAACGCAAGACTTTCATGAAAGAGTGCCTGAGCAAGTAAGAACACCCGTTTTGCGCTAGCGGGCAACACCCGCCATCAGCCCGAGCGCCTTGTGCGACTCGGGCTTTTTTGTGCCCATTTTGGTGTGTTGGGTTTAAGTACGCAGTCCCAAAACTACGGCTACAAACACGGCAAATCCCACCCAGTGGTTCAGGCGGAAGGCTTTGAAGCAGCCGTCGCGTGTGCGAGCGCGAATCAGGCGGTAGTGCCACAGCACTTGGAGCGCTGCCACGGCAGCGCCCAGCCACCAGGCGAGAGGTTGGACTTGTGGCGCAACGACCCAAGACCAAATCAACAAGTAGAGTACATAAAACAACACCACGGCGGGCACATCCCAACGGCCCAGCGTGATGGCCGAGGTCTTCATGCCGATTCGCAGGTCATCAT
>JBDTAG010000234.1:0-3399 GCA_039924745.1 Rhodoferax sp. | reverse complement strand
ATGTTTTGGGTGACGATGTGTACGTATTGCTGTCACTACCAGAAGACATGCAGCGGTACCCTGTCGCTGGTAAAGTGGCTTGGATAACACCCGCCCGGGCAGCGGGCGGACGTACGCAAGGCGTTGGCATCACCTTTCCCAAAGATGAAAAGTCGCGGGCGCTGAAGTTGAAGATCGAAGAAATTTTAGGTGCCCATTTGGCATCCGAACGTCCCACTCAAACCATTTGAGTCTCCTGTTGTAGTTTTCGTAACGGCGCCGTGTCCAGGCGCAACCCATGTTCACTGACTCCCATTGCCATCTGACCTTTCCAGAGCTGGCTGCGTCCATGCCTGCCATTCGCCAAGCTATGTCGGACGCACAGGTCGACCGCGCTTTGTGCATTTGTACGACGCTTGAAGAGTTCGACGACGTGCACCAACTGTCGATGCAATATGATAATTTTTGGTCTAGCGTTGGGGTGCATCCCGACAACGAAGGGGTGACAGAACCGACTCTGGACGATTTGATACGACGTGGGCAATTGCCGCGAGTGGTTGCCATTGGCGAAACCGGCCTGGATTACTACCGATTGGGGGATAGAACGCACGCTGACATGCACTGGCAGCGCGAACGATTTCGTACCCACATCCGTGCAGCGCGGCAGTTGCAAAAGCCATTGGTGATCCATACCCGCAGTGCCTCTGAAGACACGTTGGCTATTCTTAAGGAAGAGGGCGAAGACGGCGGTGCTGGATGTGCTGGTGGTGTTTTCCACTGCTTTACTGAGAACGAGCACGTTGCACGTCAGGCACTGGCGTTGGGTTTTTACATTTCGTTTTCAGGTATTTTGACTTTTAAAACCGCGCAGGATTTGCGCGATGTAGCAAGTTGGGTTCCGATGGACCGGTTGCTCATTGAAACTGACAGCCCTTACTTAGCCCCGGTTCCGTACCGAGGTAAGACCAACAATCCATCCTACGTGCCGTATGTTGCCAAGCAGTTGGCAGCTTTGAAAGGTTGTAGCGTTGAGGAGGTTGCTGAGGCAACCAGTCGGAATTTTTCTAACCTTTTCACAGGTGTTCGATTATGAAGTATTACATTAGATATGTTCTTTATCTATATGTTTTACTTGGTTTTTCTCTATCGAATGCAGGCTCGTACAACGATTTTTTTGCAGCGTTGCAACGTGACGATGCGACCACAGTCAGAACATTGCTAGCCCATGGTTTCGACCCTAATACCGTCGATTCCAAAGGAAACCCTGCGCTTATTGCGGCGTTGCGAGAGCCCTCTTTAAAAGTTGTCTCTGCGCTCTTGGAAAACCCGCTAATCCAGATCGAAGTTCGTTCTGCCCAGGATGAGAGCCCTTTGATGATCGCAGCTCTCAAGGGCGATCTGGAGATTTGCAAGCAATTGATTGCGCGCGATGCGGATGTCAACAAGCCCGGTTGGACACCACTGCATTACGCCGCAACCGGTGGGCATCTCGACATATTGCGTTTGCTGTTGGACAACAATGCTTATATCGACGCAGCGTCTCCCAATGGCAGTACACCGTTGATGATGGCGGCCCGATACGGAACAATCGACTCGGTTCAACTGCTACTAGATGCCGGCGCCGATCCCACTTTGAAAAATATCCAAGGCTTGGACGCAATGGGTTTCGCGAAGCTCATTCAACGTGATGAAACTGTTTTGCTGATTGCGGCAGCCATCCGTAAGTTGCACAAAGGGACTTGGTAATATTTGATATTTACTTTATACGATGTATATTATGTTAAGTTAATTCTTGTATGAAACTTAGCCCAGTGATTACTTCCTACAGAATTGAAAACGAAACAGTCGGAACACTGGCGTCAGCAAACGACGCACCCAAGGCCAGCTCTCCTTTTCCGTGCAAGACACATTCCGCGCGTCGCAACAGCACATCCGACCCGGTGGTACCGGAAAAGCGTACCCAGCTTCCGTAACTGCTGGCATCTACAAAAACGACACTGCCATTTCGCCACTCAAGGCGCGCGTGGATACGGGAAACCCGAGGGTCATTCACTACAAAATCGGCATCGCGGACGCGGCCCAATTGCACAGGCAACTCAAAAGACCGAAAACGACGAGTGGTGCCAGACCAGGTTAGTTCTACTTCTCGACCCAGCGCGTCACGCTCACCCGTGCTTTGTGTGGTGTCGAATACGCCCTGCATTGTGAGGAAATCCGAGGCCACATCTTCGTGCCATTCGACCTGGTAGACGATACAAGGCTCCGCTCGACCACGTATGTTTATCGGGCCAAGTACCCGAAAATTGGTCCCTTGGGATTCGCTCGCCAACGACAGTGCAGCCGCATTGGCCCAAATTTGATAGGGACCGCATAGATCGCAAAGTCTCGATGCAACATTGACGGCATCGCCATAGCAATCACCCCCAACAATTTCTACCTCACCGCTGGCTACGCCGATGCGCATGGGCATACGAAGCTCTGGGTCTAAACGCAATAGGCGTTTGGAATGGATTCTTTGAATTTCGACTACGGCGTTGACAGCGCCCCGGCCATCTGGAAACATCGCTAGCACGCCGTCCCCTAGCGTTTTGACAACCTGGCCACCGTTTTGCACACACTGGTTAGAAATCCAGGTTGTAATTTCTGTCACGGTCTCGGTCGCCAATGCATTGCCCAATGCCTCAAACACCGCCGTGCTGCCATGCAAGTCTGTAAATACGACGGTGGTTTGAACGCCCATTCCCGATAGTTCCGATTCGTGTCTAGGGACACAGTTTAGGGCATTGCGGCAATCTTGAGAATAAGCTGAACACTGCGCTCTTCAAATAGAGAGATCGAGGCCGGGTTACTTTTGATTTCAAAATAAGTAGTTGTAAATGAGCCCCTTCAGGCTTCTCCCTATTGCCTGCAGAGCAGGATTTTTGATAAGGTGCGCTCAATAAGTATATGAAGTCATAAAAAATGAGTTGGATCCCCTCGTCCCTTGTAACGGGAATGCAAAATCTGATCAACGGGAGCAGCGACACCCGGGCGGCTCGAACACAATCTGCGATGGAGAATATACGGGAAGCTATGCTCGATGGCCTGGGCGTTACAGGTTCTGCCACTGCCTCAAAACTGGAACTGAAGGTAACCTATGCCACGGACATTCACGATCTTTGGTACCTGCGTGGAGACTTGATGGCTGCTATTTCCGCGATTTCCGGTGAATCACAAGCACGCAGTAAAGTGGATGAAATCAGCCATATGTTTCGCGGACTATTGCCCAAAGCACTAACATCACGTTCCAACGATTTAAGTCGCCGCAATGGTTGTAAGCCGCGCTAATCAATCCTTGTGGTCATGAAGGTGCTGGTGGCCGTGTTGGTGTCCCCAGACCAGCATGACGTCACGGCCTTCTGCCACCAGATCAGCCTTGGC
>JBDTAG010000233.1:0-4085 GCA_039924745.1 Rhodoferax sp. | reverse complement strand
GCGTCAATGTTACTTTCCAGTTTGCGTCCGGCGCAGTTGGCACAGGCACCATGCGGTTGACGCCATGAAGCAGGCGTTGCATGAGTGATTTCCCGATCCATACATGGCCCGTATCGACCACCTCCATGACCTGTTTGAGCGTAGCCGCGTCGGAAAAAGCATGGCAATAGGCCGCGCAACCAGCATCCAATGCCAGCATGGCCTCGTCGTCATTTGGATTGGAACTGGCTGCTACTACGCGGATCTGGTTATTTTGAAAAATACCGCGCCATTCGGCAGCAGACCAAGGTGGGCACGCAGCCAATGACATGTCGACCCAAACGATGGTCGGGTCTGTTGGCCGAAACTGGAAGAAATCTGCAATTCGGGTGTTGACGGTTTGTTCGCTGGTGCCCAGTGCCCTTTGCCAATGCGCCAGCAAACCGTTGTCATGTGTGACCAAAATCGTGGATGGATGGTGCTTCATCGCTCCGTCATAGCCCTTGCTTTTGCTCTAAGAATGGGCTTCATAAGGTATGCGAGCACTGACTTCTTGCCAGTGAGAATATCAACTTCGGCCACCATGCCGGGGATTATGGGGAATTTTTGTTGTCCGATGCTACTGGAAAGCGTACGCACGCGAACGACGAAAAACGCATTGCCTTTCTCATCTACGACGGTATCGGCACCAATCAACTCCAATGTTGCATCCAGGCCGCCGTAGGTCGCAAAGTCGTAAGCTGTAAATTTGACCAGCGCTTTCTGACCTGGGTGCAGGAACGCGATGTCCCGTGGCAAGACCCTTGCCTCCAACAACAGCGCATCGTCGGAAGGTACGACCTCGACCAAATCTTTTCCGGGCTGCACCACGCCACCCACGGTATTGACCTTGAGCTGTTTGATCGTGCCGTTGACAGGTGAGCGAATTTCCGTTTGCTTGACCCGGTCTTCCAGTGCCGAACTGCCTTCCAACAAGGCATTGAGCTTGGCGTTGGTTTCGCTAAGTTCTGAGCGGGCAATGTTGCGAAAGGTCAGTTCTACCTCCTGAATCTTGCGGTTGGCTTCGGCAACGGCAGACTCCAGCCTTGGAATATCCGAATTGGCGCTGTCGCGTTCGCCACGGTAACGTGCCACGTCACGCTCCAGCCGCAACAGTTCCACGTCGGAGATGGCGCCCGTCTTGGCCAGCGGGCGGGTCATTTCCAGTTCTTTGGCTGTGAGGGTATAGCTCTGTGCAGCCTGTTCCCGCCGGGCGCGCACGGAAACCAATTCCTGTGACCGCTGCGAAGCCTGTTGGCGCGATACGCCGATCGTCGCTTCTAGTTCCGCCTTGCGCGATTCATACAAAGCCCGTTCCTGCTCCACAATTTCAGGTGCTTCGTTTACAACTTCGTCGGGCGGCGCGAACTTGGAGCCTTCGGCCAGCGCTTTCAGGCGGGTAGCCTTGGCCAGGAGAGAGTTGTACTGGGAGCGGTTCTCGCGCAAAGACGACACCATGCGTGTGGGGTCTACTTTGAGCATCAGATCGCCGACCTTGACGGTCTGCCCTTCCTTGACCAGGATCTCGGACACGATCCCCCCGTCCAGACTTTGTAAAACCTGTACCTGGCGCGACGGGATGACCTTGCCTTCGCCCCGTGTGACTTCGTCCAGAACCGCGAAATGTGCCCAAATCAGCAGCGCAAACACGGCTGCCACGCTAAGCCATACCAGCACACGCGCGCCACGCGGGGTCTGTTCCGCGATAGCCCAGTCTGCCTTGGCGTCAAAATCACCGTCTAGCGCATCTTCGTGTCTGCCAGCTAGCGCCTGCATGCCCCGGTCTAAGCCCCGCGAGCATATGGCGTAAAACCGGGCCCAAATCGCAACCACCTTGCTGGGTGCCTTTTTGACTTCTTCAGTTGCCATCAGGCGGCCCTGCCTACTCTGCCACTTTGCAGCGCATCCACAACCTGTGCCTTCGGTCCATCGGCCATCACCTTGCCGTTGTCCACCACAATTAAACGGTCAATCAACTCCAGCAACGACGTGCGGTGGGTCACCAAAATCACGGTCTTTCCTTTGCTGAATCGCTGCAGCCGGCTTTTGAGTAGATCCTCACTCTGGTGGTCCATTGCACTGCTGGGTTCGTCCAATAGCAAGATGGGGGAGTCATTGAGCACTGCCCGTGCGATACCAACGGCCTGTCGCTGCCCGCCAGACAACGACTCGCCGCGCTCGCCGATCAACATGTCAAAACCCCTTGGGTGGCGGTTGGCAAATTCGGTCACGCCTGCCACCTCTGCCGCGGCAATGATGTCCTGGTCGTCGGTGAATGGCGAACCCAATGCAATGTTTTCCTTCAGCGTGCCAAAAAACAGGCTCACATCCTGCGAGACAAAACCCGCCGCGCGGCGCAGCTCAGCCGGATCGATCTGGCGCAGATCAATGCCGTCAATCAAGATTGCGCCTTCTGTGGGCTGGTACAACCCGAGCACCAAGCGCTGAATGGTGGATTTGCCCGATCCCACGCGGCCAATGAACGCAACCTTTTCACCCGCCTGAATCTTGAATGACACATTGCGCAGAACCGCCTGCTGCTGACCGGGATATGAAAAACTGACGTTCTTGAATTCGATAGATCCCTGGAAGCCATTGCGGTGTACGAATACTGATGCGTCTGCCCGCTCGGGCTGGGTGTTCATGTGCTTTTCGACGGAATCCAAACCACTCTTTGCGTTGTGGTACTGCATCAGCAGCCCTGCCACCTGGCCAAACGGTGCCATGGCCCGGCCCGCCAACATGGACGCGGCGATGATGCCACCCATGCTAATTTGGTTTTCAGTCAACAGATAGACACCGACGATGACCACCGTCACCGAAACCAATTGCTGCAGTGTCTGCACCATGCTCATGATGCTGGATGACAGCAATTTGAGCTTGCTCCCTGCTTGCGCAATGAACACGGTGGACTGCTCCCACTTGCGTTGAAAAGCGCTCTCGGCCACCATGAACTTCACAGTCTCGATACCGACAAGGCTTTCGACCAGCGTTGCATTGCGCTGTGAAGTCGCCCGTTGGGTGATCTCCACCAACTCCTGCATCTTTTGTTGTACAACCATTGACGCCAGGATCAGCACGATGATGCAAAACAGCGGTGGCAACATCAGCCACGGAGAGATCCAGGCGATCACCAGGAAGAAGACAAATACAAAAGGAATGTCAACAAGTGTCGTGATCGTGGCAGAGGCCACAAACTCCCGCACCGACTCAAAGGCGCGCAGATTTGCCGCAAAAGATCCCACCGATGTTGGTCGATCACCCATGCCCAGCCCCAGCACGCGCTCCATGATGCGTGCGGACAGTGTCACATCAATCCGCTTGCCTGCCGTGTCCAGTATGTAGGCGCGCAGCACCCGCAACATGGTGTCAAAACACATCATCAGGAACACCCCGATCGACAGAACCCACAGGGTTTCTTGGGCCCGATTGGGCACAACACGGTCGTACACCGTCATCGTGAACATGGGCATGACCAGCGCGAACATGTTGATCAGCAGTGCCGCCAACAAACTGTCCCGGTACAGGCGCCAATTTTGGAACACCACACCCCAGAACCAATGTTGAGATTTCAGTGCACCGCTATCCGGAGAGCGGGCGTCGAACTTGAAGATGGGTCGAACGAAGCAGGCAATGCCTGCGTACAGTTGGTCCAACTCTTGGCGTGTCAAAACGTCAGATGATTCCCCATTTTCGGGAAAACGTACGCGGGCTTCCCCGGACTCCAGCCACTCCAACAGCACGCATGCCTGGTTCTCTTTGAGCATCAGGACAACCGGCAGCAGACCTGGGCGCAACGCGTCCAGCGAACGCCGCGCCAACTTGGCTGTCATGCCGGCGCGTGCGGCTGCGCGCGGCAGTAGATCGGGGGTGATGCGGTTGCCTTCTAGCGGCAAACCGGCCGATAGCGATTCGAGCGTCGTGGTGATACCGAATATCTTCGCGATGGCGATGACGCTGTCCAGCAGCGGATCGAACCGAACGCTGTGTTCCCCAATGCGCGGGGTACTCGCGGGAATGGTTGTTTCAGTGGTGGGGATGGGTACTTGCATTGTTTGCTTGGGATT
>JBDTAG010000232.1:0-2848 GCA_039924745.1 Rhodoferax sp. | reverse complement strand
CGCGTGCCGAATAGCGCTTGCAAGGCTTCTACCAAGGCCGCAGGAACCGGGCGCTGGTTCACTTCGGGCAACAGATGCAGAGGGGGCGTGGGTGCGTTCATTGAAATCTCCTGAGTGCAGCAACCCGCTGGGTGACAGGGCGTGCAGCTTGAGTTTACGATGGGGGACTTTTTTTGTCCTTGCTTGGAGCTGACTATGGGCAACCGCCTCTCTCAAATCGCCACCCGCACCGGGGATAACGGCACCACCGGCCTGGGTGACAACACCCGCGTTTCCAAAAACAGCTTGCGCGTACACGCCATGGGCGATGTGGACGAACTCAATTCACACATTGGCGTATTGCTGTGCGAAGACATGCCGCCGGGTGTGCGCACGCTGCTGGTGGAGATCCAGCACCAGCTGTTCAACCTGGGCGGCGAGCTGTCGATACCCGGCTACGAGCTGCTCAAGCCCGAGGCCGTGCTGGCGCTGGACGAGGCGCTGGCCGAGCACAACGAACACCTGCCGCGCCTGCAAGAGTTCATCCTGCCAGCAGGCACCCGCGCCGCCGCGCAGGCCCACATCTGCCGCACCGTCGCCCGCCGCGCCGAGCGCGCCGTAGTGGCGCTGGAGGGGCAGGAAACGCTGAAGGACACACCGCGCCAGTACCTGAATCGCCTGTCGGATTTGATGTTTGTGCTGTCGCGCGTGCTGAACCGGTATCGGACCGATGGCACGGTGGGGGACGATGTGTATTGGAAGAGTGAGCGGATGGCGAAGGCGGGGGAGGAGTAGGGCTAAAGAAGCTGCTGGTCTGCGGTGCTATGCGGGGAACTGCTCACCGTCGGTTTAGTGATTGCTGACCAGCTTGCTTATAGGTGGGCCAGTGCGTTCAACCAAGGGCCACGCAAGCATTGGCAAAAATCGAGACAAAGTCCAAGTTGACCAGCGCACTTTCGAAGTCGCGAAGCAGACATTGTGGGGCTTAGAGTGGAGTTATTTGCAGTACTGCTATGCACTGAACGCGTGTGCTCGTACATGCGTAAATTTATGCGAGCGAGGTTAGTAAACCACGGTGGTGTCCCGCTTTCTTCTCATTGCCAGTGGAGATTCATCTTGGGCCTTTGACTCACTTTATGCCGCAAAACCCCGGAGATTTGATCGTCCTCATTCGATACTTTTAACCTGGTAGACACGGATATCTGCTAACCGACCGTCCCAGAACGTGAAGGTTAAGCCTTTAGACCAATATCTGATTGAGAGCTCTTGTTTCCACGATGTGGCGGATGTCAGTGGTCCAGGCCCATCCTGAAGTGATTCTGGTTTGCCGTAAGTTCGAATTACGTCTTCAGGCGAGCTTTGACGGCCAATTCCCATAAGTGTTTCGCCATCGAATACTCCAAATGAACTTGAGGAAAAGTGAAATATGAGCGATACGATCTTTCCATGAGTTGTTGCAGCTTCTACCCCCTTAGCTTCCGATATGAGATGACCATTGGCTGACGTACCACCAAACAGACGCTGAAATGCCGCATCGTCATCGCCAATCTTGCAACCCTTTAGGCCAATGCTTTCAACTATTTGGTGTGTGGCGCGAACTGCCGGATCGGCGGCAGCGTATGCAAACGAAGAAATTACGGACAGAGTAGTTGCTGCTAGTGCCGCAATTCCTGCCCGAAGAACCTTGGAATTGCTTGTCATTATTGAAATTCCTTCTTTGATTGTGTAGTCAACGTTGGTTTGGAGGAACCAAGAAAGTCCTTCAAAAGACACCCCATCCAGTTTCGCATTCGAGCCTGCATTGCCATCCATCACCACTTGGTCTCGGAAAGTCAGAGATTCGACTATAGCCAAGCCAATATCTCAGTCGATTCAGATAGTCAGATAAGAAAGAACTTCTCTAGTTCGATTTCACCGAAGGACCGGTTACCAGATATCAGGCATTGCTCAACGATCGCGAGTGGCACTAATCCGTGGCCGCTAGTGAATTAGTGCCCCGGGTTACGTAGCGTCCTTTCCCCTCAGTTAGACCGCCCCTGGCGCGGCCCCAGAAAGTACCAGAGTATTAATCCCAACAGCGGCAGCAACAGCACAACCAGTATCCAAATCAGTTTCTTCTCGTTGCTGGCAGAGCTCTGGAAAATGTTGAGGATGGCCCAAATATCGCCTGCAAGAATCAGCAGGCCCAGCAGTCCGTTGTATCCAAAGTTCATCATGGTCTTTCTTTCTTCAAATGTTATGTTGATGGATTAGACCATCCACCGGGGCCAAGCGCTGCGCCGCCGCCTGGGGGTGTCACCCGCGTACGTGCAAAACGCCGCCGTACCATGCAACACTTGCCGCATGTCCAAGTCAACAACACCTGCACGCAACACCGGCCCCGCGCCTAGCGTCCCTCAGATCCGCCTGTACCAAAATTGGTTGCAGGCGCACCGGGGGCTGAGCTTTGCCACTTACCGCGAGTTGTGGAACTGGTCCATTACCGATCTGGACGCCTACTGGCAAAGCGTGTGGGACTATTTCGGTATGCAGTCACCCACGCCACACACGGCGGTGCTGGCCAAGAACGTCATGCCCGGCGCGATTTGGTTCCCCGGCGCGCAGGCCAACTATTCGCAGCAGGTGTTCCGCCACGTGGCGCCTGCGGATGCGGCGGGTTTCGCCGCCATCATCAGCCGCAACGAAAAAGGTGACCACCGCGAACTGAGTTGGCTCGAGCTGCGCCGCCAGGTCGCGTCACTGGCGCTGCACCTGCAAGCCCAGGGCGTGCAGCCCGGTGACCGCGTGGCGGCCTACCTGCCCAATATTCCCGAGGCCATGGTCGCTTTTCTGGCCACGGTCAGCATCGGCGCGGTTTGGAGCATTTGCG
>JBDTAG010000231.1:0-2899 GCA_039924745.1 Rhodoferax sp. | reverse complement strand
TAGTTGGTAGTCTTCCAGGGCCTGCCGTCAGCGCCGTAGATGCGCAAAAAGCTCACATCCAGGTCATAGCGTGGGAAGTTGAAATTATCTGGGTCCCCGCCAAAGAAGGCCATCGCGTCTTCCGGTGCAAACACCAGACGAATGTCTTGCAAGCGCCGGTATTTGTAAAGGTTGTACTGGCCGCCACGGAACAGCGTGACGACGTCGCATCGCCATTCGCTGCTGGTCGCACATTCCTTTTCGATGCCTGCAATGGTTGACTTCTGCACTTCATTGAACTTGTCGGCGGGTGCGCTCTTGGTTGCGTCCTGCACCGCCTGGGTCACGTCGGAAATTGCCGTCAGCTGGTTCATTTCCATGCCGGGGCAGTGTGGCTCGTCTTCAGTCTTCGCGGCGATAAAGCCATCCTTATTGAAGTCCTTTTTGCGTAAGCCCGACAGATTCTGAATGCACTCACGCGCGCAGTGGTGGTTGGTCATGACCAGTCCGTCGGGTGACACGACCGATGCAGAACAACCACCCGCAATGCGCACGCTGGCCAGTTGCAATTGCTTGAGCCAGTCGGCGCCGGGCGCAAAACCGTAGGCCGCTCCCACCTTGGCTGAGGGAAACTGGTTGAAAGTCCACATGCCTTCATCGGCGTGGACCAACCCCACATTGAAGGACAGAAGCCCTCCGAATAAAACACCCCAGCTAAGACGCATAACAGCCCCTTGTGAATAAAAAAGGAGCCAGTGTAGCCAGATAAGGTTCGGGTTGTAAGCGCGTAACTACTATGCCAAAGCGTCCATTTCCCGATGCTGCCGTTTTAACCTGGCCCATTCTTCAAAACGACCAGGTCGCAACCGCATAGCCCTGTTGCTGCACGGGCAACTGGCGCACGATCGCATCAGCGGGCCCGTAATGCGCGCGCAGCCCGGCTTCTAATTTGAAACGCTCACCCGACCACAGCACCGATGCAGTGGCGATGGCGCCCTGGTCCGCCGGGGTATAGAGCACATCCAGCGCCGTGGTCCAGCGGTCATGCTGCCAGCTCAGGCGCGCAAACATATTGTCCTGGCGCAAGCTGTTGGAGACGGCAAAGGCATTGCCCTGCCACGCCAGGTTGCCAGCCACGGCGCTGGGGGGCACGTGTCGGGTCAACCAGTTTGGTAGGGATTGATTGCGTACGGTCCAGGCTGACCACTGGGCGTCGGTCAACGCCGAGTCGTCGTGCCACGCCTCAACCAGCAGGCTGACTTGGGCTTCGTTGGTCCAGGTGCCACCGACCAGTATTTGTTGCCCGGCGCCAGTCAACGCGGGCTGCCATGGGTTAGTGGTCGACAGGTTGGTGCCGGTGGCGATGCTGACGCTGCTGTCCACATGCTGGTATGCGCGCACCGACGCATGCAACTCGATCGCATCGCTGGCCACCCAGGCCGCCGCCGCACCCATGCTGGTGCCGGTGTGCTCGCCTTGGCGTGCAAAACCATGCCAGTCGACCGCACCATCGCGACGGTAAACGCGGGCGTCCAGTGCGGCTTCTTGTCCGCCGGTGTTGGCGTGCGGCTCCAGCGGATTGACCAGAACCAGGGACCAAGCTGTATCTGCATCAAAGTGCTCGGCCATCAGCAATGGCCTGCCGGTCAATGCTTCCGCTGCCAGTGTTTGCCGCACTTCCTGTTGCACGACGTCGTTAGGGCGAAAGGCATAACCCACGTCCCACGACACCACCTTCTTGCCAGCACTCCATTGCCAACCCAGCGCCTTGCCCGATGCATAGGCCTCATTGACCCAGCCCTTGGTGTCATTGCCAGTGACGGTGTCACCCACCACACTGCGGGCTTGCAACGTGGCGATGCTATTGAGCGTGATGCCTCCGCCTACGTTGCCAGCCGCCCGCAGCTCCGCCTGCACGGTAGACGCCGAAGATTCGATGGCGGCCGTGTCGGCTTGCAATCGGTTAGCCACTGCCAACGGCCCCGCGTCTGCCACTTGGCCTTGGACCCAGGCGCCGCGCAGTTGGCCTGATATGTCCAGGCCTTCCGCCTGCGTGACCGCGGGCAAAAAGCCTGCTGCCAGCCACGCGCACAGCGCGGCCCTTTGAAACGTGCCCATGTTTTACTCCAATGACGGGTTGCGTGCCAGGAACATGGGGTTCATCCATTCGGCGGACACCGTGCGTTCCTTGCGGGCTAGGTACTTGATGTGGGTCTCTTTCTTGTTACTCAACTGGTCTACCAAAATCATTTCGGACACCGTCTTTGGCGCTGCGGGATGGTCCATCACAAAGCGGGCCTGCTTGGCCAGCTTGTCAGACTGCACAAACAGGTCGGCGCGCACCGGTTCGTGGTGCGTCTTGCCGATCCACAGTTCAATGCGCTGGTAGGTCACGCCCTTGCGGTTGGCCTGCAGGTTCAGGTGCAGGCAGACGGCTTTGCTGTCGGGCTGGCAAGGCTCGTCGCCGACCACGCTGCCGGTGTAGTCGCCCGCCCAGCTCATGGTGGCGATGTCGCCGGTGGATGCATCGCCCAGCAGCTTTTGCATGGGCGTGATGCGCATGGGGCGCTGGGTGTTGGGCATCAGCAGCCAGAAGTCGTCGGCCAGCATCAGCACCTTTTGGCCTTTCTCGACCGGGCTTTGCATCAACACCAGTGACTTGCGGCCGGACTGGGCGAACACGGTGTAGCGCCGCTCCTTGTCTTGGCTGCCGTCGGTGTTGAAGACGGTGATCTGTGTGTCGACCTGCAGGTTGTCGGCGCTCATGCGGTAGTGGTCGGCATCTTTTAGGAGTGGGGTGATGTCTTCGGCGTGGGCTGTGTTTGTCAGCCCGACGGCAAGCAGAAATGCTAGGCCCAACATCCATAGGGGTCCGGCCCCCACTCCCCCCAACCCCCTCGCCCCGCCGGGCGAGGGGGAG
>JBDTAG010000230.1:0-5084 GCA_039924745.1 Rhodoferax sp. | reverse complement strand
TGCTTCATCGGCGCCCGCTCGGAAGTCGTCGAAGGCGTCATCGTCGAAGAAAACTCGGTGCTGTCCATGGGCGTCTATATCGGCCAAAGCACTCCCATCTATGATCGCGCCACCGGCGAGATCAGCTATGGACGGGTTCCATCAGGCTCAGTCGTTATTAGTGGCACGTTGCCGAAAGACGGCGGAAAATACAGCATGTACGCTGTCATCATCGTCAAACGCGTCGATGCCCAAACACGGGCCAAGACCTCGCTGAACGATTTGCTGCGCGATTGAACACCCCCTGTTGATATCCAACCAAGGTTGAACTATGGCAACGACGATGACACCAACCCCACCCGGTACCATGGAGCGCATATTGCGCTTGATGAGCGAGAAGAAGGCATCGGATGTCTACCTGTCGGCCAATTCCCCAGCCTTGATCAAGATCAATGGGCAATGCGTTCCCATCAACAACCAGTCTTTGCCCGTAGAAGCTACGCGCAATCTGCTGGCCGAGATCCTGCCGCCAGACCGCATGGCTGAGCTGGATGCTGAGGGTGAGTTGAACATGGGATTCCCCATCGCAGGACTGGGTCGCTTTCGGGTTAGCGCCATGCGCCAGCGCGGCAGCATAGCAGCCGTGTTCCGCTACATCTCAGTCGATGTGCCGCCGTTGGCGGACCTGTTTTTGCCCCCCATTTTGGGTGACTTGATCATGGAAAAGCGCGGTTTGGTGCTGATGGTTGGCGCCACCGGGGCCGGCAAGAGCACTACGTTGGCATCGATGATCGACTACCGCAACGGCATGGTGTCGGGCCACATCCTGACCATTGAAGATCCGGTGGAGTTTTTGTTCAAGAACAAGAAATCCGTCATCAATCAGCGTGAGATTGGCAGCGACACCAAATCGTTGCAAGTGGCACTAAAGAACGCCTTGCGCCAAGCACCCGACGTGATCCTGATTGGCGAAATCCGCGATCGCGAGACTATGTCTGCAGCCATTGCCTACGCGCAATCGGGCCACCTGTGCCTGGCCACCATGCACGCCAATAACAGTTACCAGGCACTGAACCGCATTTTGAGTTTCTACCCGGTGGAAGTACGCCCCACCATGTTGGGCGATTTGGCTGCCGCGCTGAAGTCAGTCGTGTCGCAGCGCCTGTTGCGTAACACGGCTGGAACGCGCGTCCCCGCCATTGAGGTTTTGCTCAATACCAAGTTGATCTCGGAATTGATCGAAAAAGGCGACTTCTCGGGCGTTAAGGAGGCGATGGAGAACTCTATGGCCGACGGATCGCAGTCGTTCGAGCACGATATTGCCCGCATGATTGTCGAAGGCGTCGTGGACCGCAAGGAAGGTCTTGCCAACGCAGACTCGCCAACCAACCTGATGTGGCGTCTGCAAAACGATTTCACCAAAACACAGGCCCCCACTGCCGCTGCTGAGGAAAGTGAAGAAGCGTCCTTTACCGAAATTACCCTGGACGTCAAGCATTGATGAGCGCAGCAATCGGCAGCGCTACGCTGCATCTGGCCGAGCAGTTGATCGCACGGCAGTCGGTCACTCCGCTAGACGGTGGATGCCAGGAATTGATAGCACAACGGCTCTGCGCCATCGGCTTCCAGTGCGAGACCATCACCAGCGGTCCGGTCGATTTTTTGGTTACCAACCTTTGGGCAAAACGGGCTGTAGCCCTCGTAGATTCTTCACAAGTCGCTACCAATTCAATAGCAAATCAGGTTTCGACCAAAACGCTTGTATTTGCCGGCCACACGGATGTTGTGCCCACCGGCCCGCTGGGTGAGTGGCACAGCGCGCCGTTCACACCGACGCACCGTGACGGCAAATTGTTCGGTCGCGGGGCCAGCGACATGAAGGTGTCTTTGGCCGCCTTCGTCGTGGCAATTGAAGAATTCATCGCCGCCAACCCTAATCCGCGGTTGAATATCGCCTTGCTGCTGACCAGCGACGAGGAAGGCCCTGCCAACGACGGCACCGTGGTTGTCTGCAAGGCCTTGACTGCACGCGGCGAGACCTTTGACTACTGCATCGTGGGCGAACCCACGTCGGTTGAGCGCACCGGCGACATGATCAAAAATGGCCGCCGCGGCACCATGAGTGGCAAGCTGACGGTCAAAGGCATACAAGGTCATATCGCCTACCCCCATCTTGCCAAAAATCCGATCCACCTGATGGCGCCCGCGCTGGCGGAATTGGTTGGCGTGGAATGGGACAAGGGCAATGCATTTTTCCCACCCACAACCTGGCAAGTCAGCAATGTTCATGGCGGCACGGGTGCCAGCAATGTGATTCCCGGGCATGTGGTCATTGACTTCAACTTTCGCTTCTCTACCGAATCTACGCCCGAATCTTTGCAGTCGCGCCTGACTCGCGTGCTGGAGAAATATGAGTTGGAATACGACCTGACCTGGACCGTGGGCGGCCTGCCCTTTTTGACCACACCTGGCACCCTGGTCGCAGCGGTGCAAGAAGCGATCTTGGACGAGACCGGCATCACCACCCAGCTCTCTACCACCGGTGGCACCAGTGATGGGCGCTTCATCGCGCAAATGTGTCCACAGGTGATTGAGATGGGGCCGCCCAACGCCACCATTCACAAAATAAATGAATACGTCAACGTGGCCGATATCGAGCCTTTGAAGAACATCTACCGCCGGGTGCTTGAAAACCTGGACCGTCAGGCCCACGCATGAAACTGCTGGAACTGATTGAATCGTCGGCCCGGCAGCTCGACGAGGCCAATTTATCGTTCGGCCACGGCACGACCAACGCCTTTGACGAAGCCGCATGGCTGGTGCTGTGGAGCCTAGGTTTACCGCTGGACACCCCGTTGGACGGCGAAGACTCCAAGGCAAATGACCCGGTAGCCCTCGTCGATGCTGCAAAGGTCGCTAGCATTTTGGAAGCGCGTATCACCACACGCAAACCAGCCGCGTACTTGACGCAAGAAGCGTGGCTGCAAGGCGTGGCCTTTTATGTGGACGAGCGCGCTATCGTGCCACGCTCGCTGATTGCCGAGTTGATCGTTGATGGCAGCATTGACTATTGGCTGAAGGAGTCATCGCATACCGTGCTCGATTTGTGCACTGGCAACGGCAGCCTCGCAGTGATTGCTGCGCTGACCTACCCAGACGTGGTCGTGACCGGATCAGACCTGTCGGCCGACGCGCTGGCCGTAGCGCGTATCAATGTGGACAAACACAACCTGCAGGAACGCATTGCGCTGGTCGAATCGGATGGCTTCGCTTCAGCGCAACTCGTAGCACGTGGCCCGTTTGACCTGATCCTTTGCAACCCGCCGTATGTCAACGCGCAAAGCATGGCCGATTTGCCTGCCGAATACAAAGCTGAACCGGCGATGGCACTGAGCGGCAACCAGGCTGGCGGCAACGACGGCATGGATTTCATCCGTACCCTGCTCAAAGATGCGCCCAAGCACATGACCGAAGACGGCGTGCTGGTGCTGGAGATCGGCAACGAGCGCACCAACTTTGAAGCCGCCTTTCCAGCATTGGAAGTGGTCTGGCTGGAAACCAGTGCGGGTGAGGATCAGGTGCTGCTGGTGACCAAGGAGGCCTTGTTGCTTTAGCTCCTTTGCTGAGCCCGCAACAGACTTGGGGTACGGGACTCCGTTCGTGTCCCCCGGCCTTCGGCCTCCTCCATTACCTCACTGCGCCCCATACCCCAAGCCTGCTGCTGCGAACAACTTTTTGCCTTTTTGCGAAAGATTTCACCGTCTTCCTCCTAGCGCTCCAGCAGCCGTCGCACGGTAAGAGGATGGGGTGCCCTGCAAAGCGCAGGTAAAGAAGGAGGCCGAAGGCCGGGTGACACGGAGCTTTGCAGGGCACCCTATTCTCTTGCCCACCACCAAGCCCGCACATTGAATTTTTGAAAATAGCTAAGACCGAAAATGATTACTCTTAAAAACATAGTCCTCCGCCGAGGCGCCAAAGTGCTGCTAGACAGCACATCCGTCACCCTAAACCCTGGCGAAAAAGTTGGTCTGGTAGGACGCAATGGAGCAGGCAAATCGTCCCTCTTCGCCCTGCTCAACGGCAACCTGCACGAAGACGGTGGAGAATTTTTCATCCCCACCCAATGGCGCATGGGCCAGGTCGCGCAGGACATGCCAGAGACCGACCAGTCGGCCACCGACTTCGTGATCGAAGGCGACACCCTCTTGCTGGCCGCACGTGAAGAAGTGGCCGCCTCCGAGTTGACCGAAGACTACGAACGCATGGCGAACGCCTACACGGGCTTGCAAGACGCGGGTGAATACGACGCCCCTGCCCGCGCACAGGCTCTAATCCTGGGCCTGGGCTTCAAAACCAGCGAATTAACCAACCCGGTCAACAGCTTCTCAGGCGGCTGGCGTATGCGCCTGCAACTGGCGCGCGCGCTGATGTGCCCGTCAGACCTGCTGCTGCTGGACGAGCCGACCAACCACTTGGACTTGGACGCCCTGGTCTGGCTCGAAGCCTGGCTCAAGCGCTATGAAGGCACCATGGTCGTCATCAGCCATGACCGCGAATTTTTGGATGCAGTGACCAATGTCACGCTGCACATCGACAGCGGCAAGCTGGTGCGCTACGGTGGCAATTACTCGAAGTTTGAAGATCTGCGGTCCGAACAAATGGCGCTGCAGCAAACCGCCTTCTCCAAACAGCAAGACAAGATTGCCCACCTGCAAAAGTTCATCGCTCGCTTCAAGGCCAAGGCCAGCAAAGCCAAGCAGGCACAGAGTCGGGTCAAAGCGTTGGACCGCATGGAGAAAATTGCGCCGTTGCTCAGCGAGGCGGATTTCACATTCGAGTTTAAGGAACCTGCCAATCTGCCTAACCCCATGCTGTCCATGAGTGGCGTGAGCTTTGGCTACCCACCACCGGAGGATGCACCAGAAGGCACTCCGCACACTGTCATCGTGCGTAACGTCAGCAAGTCCGTGCTGGCGGGCCAACGCATCGGCATTTTGGGCGCCAACGGCCAAGGTAAATCGACGTTAGTTAAAACCGTAGCGCGCGATCTGGCGGCCATCGGCGGCGAGATCACCGAGGGCAAAGGCCTGAACATCGGCTACTTC
>JBDTAG010000229.1:0-13443 GCA_039924745.1 Rhodoferax sp. | reverse complement strand
GTGCCAGATCGAGTATCTCGTTGATCAGCTCCAGCAAATACCAGCCAGCTTTCAGAATTTGCTCAATGCTGCCCCGCTGCACAGCGCTAGGCGGCGGTACACCCGAGTCCATCAATTGCGCGAAGCCCAGAATTGCGTTCAGCGGCGAACGCAGCTCGTGGCTCATGCTGGACAAAAACTCTGACTTTGCCAAATTGGCTTTGTCTGCCGTCGCGCGTGCGGCTTCGAGTTCTACATTCTTGAGTTGTAAAGACCGGTCGAGCTGGTAACGCTCGGTCTCTGCCAACTTGCGCGCTGTGTTGTCGGTGCCGATCAGCAGGTAGCCAATGATGGTGTTGTCTGCGCTGCGCAGTGCGGTGACAGAGACCACGGCGGGCAGGCGGCTGCCATCCTTTCGGATGTAGCTCAGTTCGTAAATATCTTCGATGCCGCGCGATGCCTTGAATGCCAAGGCTTCAAAGCCGGGTGCGATCAGAGTGTCCAACTCGTGTGCTAACCATTGGGCGCGCGTCACAACTTCTTTGGGGTCTGAAATATCGGCGGGGGTGATCTGGTTCACTACTTCGTCAGCGGTATAGCCCAGCATGCGCTCTGCGCCCACATTAAAAATCTGTATCACGCCCTCTGAATCGGTGGCAATACAGGAGAAATTAGCACTGCTGAAAATAGCGTTTTGCAATGCACCCGCCTCTCGCAGCGCTTCTTCGGCTTGTTTGCGTGCACTGATGTCGCGCAGGATGCCTGTGAAGTAACGTTCGCCGCCCAGCAACATGTCGCTGACCGAGATTTCCAGGGGAAAGAAGCTGCCGTCTTTGCGAAACCCCATCACCTCGCGGGCCAGTCCGCTGGCCCGGGCCTCATCGCTTGCGCCGTAGTGTGCCAACGCGACGTTGAGTTTTTCTTGATCCAGTTCTGGTATCAGGAAGCCAAAAGCTTTGCCCTTGAGTTCGGCGTCGCTGTAACCAAACATGTGTTCAATGGCCGGGTTGGCCGATTCGATGATGCCCCCCAGTGCATGCAGCGTCACAATGCCGTCGCCCACGGCGTTAAGAATGGTTTGCACCCTGGCGGCACTGTCCCGCAACGTCTGCCGGGCGGCGTATTCGGAGGTCATATTGCGGATGACCAGCACGGCGCCAACGACTTGCCCCTGTGCATCCTGCAACGGCGCACAACTGTCGGCAATGTCAAATTCGCGGCCATCGCGCGCAATCAACACCGTGTGATTGACCAAGCCCTGTCGGGAACCGTGTTGTAGCACCTCCGCCACCGGAATAACCATGGGTTGGCGTTCGACCTTGCTAACAATTTTGAAGATACTTTGAACGGTTTGCCCCATGGCTTCGGCCTGGGTCCAGCCGGTCATGCTTTCAGCCACAGGATTCATCAGCGTGACTTTGGCTTGCGCATCGGTAGAAATGACGGCGTCGCCAATAGAGTTGAGCGTAACGATGAGTTTTTGAGTACTGTCCCGCAAGGCATCGTTGGCGGATTGCAGCGTTTGGTTGGAGTCGAGCTGCTTTTCCAGCAAACCCCTAGTCTGTTCGTGCACGAGGTTTTTGAAGCGCTGCTGCGTCATACGGTAGCTGGAGTAAGCCACATACATTGCCACAACAAAGACGAGTGCGCCGGTATAAGACCAATACTCAAAGGCGGCGCCCAAGGCAATGAGCGCAAGCACGGCAACTAACCCGATCAGTCGTCGGTAGGATGTTTTCAAGGGTGTTACTTTCTGGTTCTGCGTTTGTTCGGACCCTTATACGCGCTTCCTGTGGCGCAAACGCATCTGCGTGAGCCGCAACCGTTATGGGTGGCAGCGTCTCAAGGGTAGTGCCGCGCTGGATTGTGCTCCGTTCGGTAGCGAACTTTCAGCCATAAATTTATATTAAATTCGCCTCTAGCCCTCGTGCAATATGGGAATGTTGCTATTTATTCGATAGCTAATCACGAAATATTGGACATCGGTACGCCGACGCACAGAACTATCGCTGCGTTGTCACCACAATGAAGTTTCTTCCGTGGGGTGCCCGCAGTCAGCGGGTTCTGCGGTTTGTTTGTTGTAGTTCTTCTTCTATTGGAGTTTCATCATGATCGTTAACAACAGGTTTTCAGCAGTTTTGCCTGCCGTACTGGTTGCCGCAGCCCTGGGTCTGGGTGGTTGCGCAGGCATGAACCAAACAGAGCGCGGGACTGCTACCGGCGCAGCGGTCGGCGGCGTTGCCGGTGCAGTGCTGGGTGGTGGCGTTGTTGGCACCGCAGCCGGTGCAGTAGTGGGTGGCGCTATTGGCCACGAAGTGAGCAAACCAAAATAATTGAGTCAGTGGCAACTGCGATGTCAGTACAAAAGGGGCGCTAACAAGCGCCCCTTTTTGCTTTGCAGTTGTTGGCTTGTGTTTCGGCGCTAAAAGCTGCGTCGCGCATAGCGCTCAAACCCGGCCACAGGCAGTGGCTTGCTGAAGAGATAGCCTTGGTAAGCGTGGCAGGTGGCGGCGTTCAAAAAATCACGCTGGGCTTCGATCTCTACGCCCTCAGCAATGACATTCAAGCCCAAGCTTTGCGCCAAGGCGATGATGGTCTTGGCAATGGATGCATCGTGGTGGTCGCTGAGGATATCGCGAACAAACGACCGGTCGATCTTGAGTTCGTCCAAGGGCATGCGCTTCAAATAAGCGAGCGAAGAATAGCCCGTGCCAAAGTCGTCCAGTGAAAAGCCGACGCCTTTGGCCTTTAGGATAAACATTTTCTCGATAACGGAAGGCATGTTGTCCACCAGCAGGCTTTCGGTCAATTCCAGTTTCAATCGCGTGGCACTGGCACCCGTGCTGGACAAAGCCGCCAGTACCTGCTCAACAAAGTCTGGTCTGCGAAACTGGTGGGCGCTGACATTTACCGCCAGTGTTAGGTGCTGCGTATTGGCGTTGTTGGCCCAGCGCGCCAGTTGCTCGCAGGCGGCCCGCAGAACCCATTGACCCAAGGGCACGATCAGCCCAGTCTCTTCAGCCAACGGAATAAAGTCGCCTGGCGCAACCAACCCACGCACCGGGTGCTTCCAGCGCACCAGTACTTCAGCACCCATGGCGCGCCCATCGCCCACCACTTGCGGTTGAAAGTGCAGCACAAACTCGTTTTCAGAAATGGCCAAGCGCAATTCTTTTTCCAGGGTAGCGCGTTCGATGATGGCGCTTTGCATCGCAGGGTCAAAGAACTGCAGACCATTACGACCCACTTCCTTCGATTTGTACATTGCAAGGTCGGCTTGCTTGAGCAAGTCTTCAATGGGCTCAGTCGAACCCGAAAACAGCGTAGCTCCTATGCTGGCGGTGCTTCGGTATTCAACGTCTTCCAGTGTGTAGGGCTGGTTTAGCGCTGCCAGAATCTTTTCACCCACATCTTTAGCCTGGTTGGATGCTTCACGCTGGTGGGTGTGCAGGCTTTCCAGGATCACGACAAATTCGTCGCCACCCAGACGGGCCACGGTGTCACCTTCACGGATACAGGCGGTCAGGCGTTGGGCAACCTGTTGAAGCAGCAAATCGCCCTTGTCGTGGCCCAGTGTGTCGTTGAGTGTTTTGAAATGGTCGAGGTCCAGAAACAGCACGGCGCCATAGCTGCTGTTGCGAGCGCTCACAATAATGGCCTGTTGCAGTCGGTCCAACAACAGGGTTCGGTTGGGTAGCTGGGTCAGCGGGTCGTAGAACGCCAATTCGTTAATTTTTTCCTCGGCGCGTTTTCGCGCACTGATATCGCGAATATTGCATTGGATGACCGTGATACCTGCGCAGTCGTAGGTGTTGCTGACAAATTCAACTGGAACCTTTTCACCACTCTTCGTGCGCAGCGGTAGGTCGTCGTAGCGCACAAAGCCTCGGGTTTGCAATTCAGAAAACTTTTCCTGGTTTTCTACTACGTCATTGAAAGCCCCTACTTCCCAGAGTTTTTTGCCGAGCAATTCGGCGTGTGAATAGCCCAGTAATTCGGTGAAGAAGGGGTTGGCATCTTCAATCTGCGCGGTCTTGGCGTTGAGCAACACAATGCCGTCTCTGGCCGCTTCGAACAGCCTGCGGTACCGCATTTCAGAAACAGCCAGCGTTTCCGGGGGAGTTTGAGACAGGGCACCACGCGCACGAGGTGCCTGTTTTGCTTTACTCTGGATTTGCATGGTCGCCCAATCTTCAGGGTGCGGCGGTTAGCCCACCAAAGATACGTGGGACGGGGAGCCCTCCATTTCTGGAGTCCTTCAAAGCGAGGGGCGCTGCCTTTGTCTTCAGTGGCCGGCAATCCAGGAGACTGGGTATTCGAGGCCTGGGCCTAGGGATGGACCGGGCGGGCTCAAACGTCTCTGCCCGTGCATCGCCCCAGCGCAAATGCGTGGCTTCGTCGCCTTGGTACGAGGTCTCACCCTTGCGGTTGACGCAGTATTGGCGCGACACGACCATCTCGTTGAAATGCAAGTCTGCGGCAATGCGCGTGTATTCAAATAGCACGCTGCGGGTAACGCGGGCACCGGCACGCACCAGGCTGCCGTGGCCAATCCAGGCCGGCCCGATGATGGTTGCACCGGGCTCTATACGCGTGTTGGAGCCAATGTAGACAGGCCCCTCGATGTGAACGTCGTCCCACGCGATCGATGTGTTCAAGCCCACCCACACTCCGGGCCTAACTTCGCGCCCCGGCATCTTCATGTAGTGGATCTCACCATTCAGGACGCGTTGCAAGGCCGACCAGTAGTCGCTGACCCGCCCAATGTCTAACCAGTTGAAAGGGCGATTTTGTACAAAGAACGGAACACGGTCGGCGACCAGTTGGGGAAAGAGTTGTGAGCCAATGTCATACACCGTGTCCGATGGCACTTTGGTCAACACTTCGGGCTCAAAAAGGTAAATGCCGGTGCTGGCCAATGTGGACTTGGCCTCTGCGGGGGTTGGCTTCTCTTGGAATGACTGGATACGGCCCTGTTCGTCGGCCACCATGATGCCGTACGACTGCACATTGCTTCGGGGAACATCCAGTGCCACTACGCTGGCCATTGCGCCTTTTGCTTTGTGCTCTGCAATGGCGGCGGTAATGTCCAGATCAATCAAGGCGTCGCCACACAGTACCAGAGTGGTCTCGTCAAAGAAACCACCAAAGTCCTGAATTCGGCGCATGCCACCAGCCGAACCCATGGGGCGCGGAAGTATGTCGCCGTGTTCACGAATGCCTTCATAGGCGTAACCCAGCTGCACACCCCATCGACTGCCATCACCAAAGTATTCTTCTATTTTGTGGTGGTGAAACGCCACGTTCACCATGATCTCCGTGATGCCATGGCGTGCTAGGTGCTCTATGAGGTATTCCATCAAAGGCTTGCCCAGTATCGGCACCATGGGTTTGGGCAGATCTTGTGTCAATGGTCGTACGCGGGTGCCTTGACCCGCAGCCAGAATCATCCCTTTGGCCATTTGATGTGTTCCCCGTGGTTTGGAAAAAACCTGATCGTAGGCAAGGGTGCTAGTAAATGCTGTGTGCTGCCCCACTTATCAACAAGAATTCGCAAATGAACCGATACAAGCGCTGTGTTCGCCATCGTACGGACGCCGGGTAGTGCACTCGATAATCTCCGTGTTTTTGACCCGTACAGGAGCTACCTATGAAATCCACCATGTTGAAAGTGACGCTGACCGCAGTAGCGGCGTTGATAGCCAGCCAGGCGTTCGCCGAAGTAACGTTTTTTGAGAACGAAAACTTTCAGGGCCGCTCCTATACGGCCCAGCAGCAAATCGACAACCTGGGACGCTCCGGGTTTAACGACCGCGCATCGTCCATCATCGTTGGCGGTGACCGCAATGCCCGTTGGGAAGTCTGCGAAGACGCCCGCTACGGTGGCCGTTGCATGATCCTGCGCCCCGGACATTACCCTTCTCTGAATGCCATGGGTTTGAATGACCGTGTGTCGTCCGTTAAACCAGTGGATGTCAATGGTCGTGACTTCAGTGACCGCATGGCTCCCGCGCCGCTGCCATCCCAAGTTACCTTTTTTGAAGATGAAGATTTCAGGGGTCGCCGCTTTTCAGCCGAAAAAGCCGTCGATAATTTTTCACGTACTGGTTTTAACGACCGCGCGTCGTCTGTGATCGTGTTGGGACAGCGCTGGGAAGTGTGTGTTGACAGCAACTTTAACGGCCAGTGCATGGTGTTAAACCCAGGCCGCTACCCTTCGCTGGCTGCGATGGGCATGAATGATCGAATCTCCTCTGTGCGTGCAGTCGATTGGAATGCACGCGTCGAAGATCGTCGCTATGCACCCGCACCCATGCCGGTGTATGACAACCGCCGCCATGGCGAAGAGCGCATTTACGAAGCCAACGTCACCGAGGTACATGCCGTCGTTGGCCCACCAGAAAAGCGCTGCTGGATGGAGCGTGAAGAAGTGGCGGCAACCCGTGGTGACCCTAACGTAGGCGGCGCCGTATTGGGTGCGCTGGTTGGCGGCATTTTGGGTCACCAGGTTGGTGGTGGTGTTGGCAAAGATATTGCTACCGTAGGTGGCCTGGCAGCGGGTGCCGCCATTGGTGCCAATGTGGGCCGCGACAACAACGGCACAGCAGCCACAACACGTGATGTGCAGAAATGCGCAACACGCCCCAGCAACGCCGCACCGGCCTTTTGGGATGTGTCTTACAACTTCAAAGGCATCGACCACCATGTTCAAATGACTGCGCCACCGGGTGCAACCATTCCGGTCAATGCGCAGGGTGAACCACGTAGCTAACTTGCTTCTGTAAACCCCAAACAAAAAAACGCCCGGTCTAACCGGGCGTTTTGCATGGGGGTCACGCTGGGATTTAGAACTGGGATTTGAAATAGTTGAAAGAATGGGTAAATGCGTCGCGCACTTTTTCCATTTCTGCCACCATGTTTTCCCATTTGTCTTCGCTGGCAGCCTTCATTTCATTGAGCTTGGTGACAGCCTGTTTAGATTGCTCTTGCAATTTGGCCATCTCTGCCTTGTAAGTTTCGCGCGCCTCTTCTTTGGCGTCCTTGGCCTTGGATTGCAGTGTGTTCATTTTGACGTTGAGTTCGTCAAGCTGAGATTTCATTTTTTCGATATAGACGGATTGCTTGGTAGTCATAGTGTTGGTCCTGGTTTGGGTAGAGCCGATCAGATGCCAAGGGAACCACGGCACCTTCATGCAATTTAGCGTTTGGCAGCATCCTTGACTGCTTCCTTGGCATCGCCGAGACCTTTTTGCGCTTTACCAACTACCTGGTTCTTCAGGCCTTTGGCTTGCATCTCCTTGTTTCCAACCAGTTTGCCGGCCTCTGCCTGCAGTTTGCCGGTTGCATCTTTGATCGCGCCTTTTGCTTGGTCTTTGTTCATGGTGAATATCCTTCGTGGAGTTAAGAAAAGATTACAACGATGTGCGCCTTTCGACGACACATAACGCTAGGTTACGAAAGTGCACAGCATTGATCTGTTCGCCGACAAACACAGTGGAATATGTTTGTATGGACTTGTTGCAAGAGATACGTGCAAAGCGTTTATGGGCTGAGGCGTTGCAGCGTGGCTTCCAGTGTGATCTCGGGTACGCCTGCCAACGCTTTTGATAGTGGACAGTCAGTTTTCGACGCCTGTGCGATCTCTTGAAAGCGATCTACGTCTATACCCGGAACTTCAGCGTGCATAGTCAGCACGATTCTGTCTATGACAAAGCCCTCGTGGTGTTCTGAAAGTCGCACGGTGGCCTGAGTATTGACTATGGCGGTTTCAAATCCTGCTTTCGCGCAAGCAAATGAAAATGCCATGGTGAAGCAGGCCGCATGTGCAGCCGCCAAAATCTCTTCGGGATTGGTTTTGCTGTTGTCGTCGCCAAATCGACTCGCAAAGCCATAGGGGTAGTTTTTAAGCGCTGCGGTATCGGTGCTGATCCGGCCTTCTCCGTTTTTCCCGGAGCCTTCCCAGTGCACGGTGGCGTTTTTTTCTGTCATGGTCATTCCTTTCAAGCTTGTCGCAATGGTTGATCGTTCCGCCTCTCAAGATATGGATCTGCGGCGATTCAATCTGTGCGTCAGCGAACAAGAGCTTTGCATCTGGGGCCTATGTGGACTAACGCACGGATGGTGTGCAGGCAAGTCGATAGCCTAGCCTTGCTCTGCATGTGCAGTCTGTTTGTTGGAAGGACCTATATGAATAAACCTGGAAAGCGTGCTCGCCGAATCGCAATACTTTCCGTGGAAGTTGCCGCGGCTGTTGCGGTGCTGGTAGTGCAAACTGCTTGCGGTGGATTGGCGACGTTGCCGGTTTCCGCCGGTACCGGCCCCAAGCCAACGTTGCCACAACCCGAAGAGGCGTTAGTACCAACAGTCAATATCGCTCCTGCCAAAGGTTGGCCGGCTGGAGCAATACCGCAAGCTGCAGCGGGTACGCGCGTAGCTGCATTTGCGCGCGACCTAGACCATCCCCGTTGGCTTTACGTCTTGCCGAATGGGGATGTGCTGGTGGCAGAAACCAATGCGCCACCAAAACCGGATGATGCCCAAGGTATCAAGGGCTGGGTGATGGGTCTGGTGATGAAACGGGCAGGCGCGGTAACGCCCAGCGCGAATCGCATTACTTTGCTGCGCGATACTAATGGCGACGGAGTTGCGGATGTCCGTACGGTGTTGCTGGACGGTTTGAATTCACCATTTGGAATGGCATTGGTAGGGGATAAGCTTTTTGTCGCCAACTCCGATGCAGTGCTGAGCTTTCCCTACTCAGCGGGTGAAACACAAATCAGCGCTGCCGGAACCGTTGTGGTCAAGCTACCGGCCGGCCCGATCAACCACCACTGGACGAAAAACATTATTGCCAGCCCGGATGGTCAAAAGTTGTATGTGTCAGTGGGCTCAAATAGCAACGTGGGTGAACGGGGGATGGACGTGGAGGCGCAGCGAGCCGCCATCTGGGAGGTGGATGTAAAGAGCGGTGCACACCGGGTATTCGCGACCGGATTACGCAACCCGGTTGGCATGGCGTGGGAGCCAGATAGTGGCGCACTGTGGACTGCGGTGAATGAACGTGATGAGATTGGTAGTGACCTGGTGCCAGACTACATGACTTCAGTGCATGACGGTGGTTTCTACGGCTGGCCGTACAGCTACTACGGCCAACATGTGGATGTGCGCGTCAAACCCCAACGCCCTGATCTGGTAGCCCTAGCGCTGGTTCCAGACTATGCGCTGGGCCCCCACACGGCATCTTTGGGATTGGCTTCTTCGAAAGGAACATCGCTACCCACAGCATTTGCCAATGGAATGTTTGTCGGCCAGCATGGCTCATGGAACCGCAAGCCCCATAGCGGATACAAAGTGATCTTTGTGCCATTTCGGTCAGGCACGCCAGCTGATACGCCACCGGTCGATGTATTAACCGGTTTCTTGAACGCTGAAGGCAATGCCCAAGGAAGGCCGGTGGGTGTTGCTTTGGATAAGCAAGGCGCGCTCTTGGTCGCCGATGATGTTGGAAATGTGGTGTGGCGCGTGAGCGCCAAGCCCTAACCCCATAAGCGCCGTTCGGCGCGTATGGGGTTGAATGCAATTAATTGCCTAAAAGCAAGTTGAGAATCACGCCAGTGGCAATTGCTACAAGAATGTAGTCATTGCCGTTTTGCACCCACTGGTAGCCACGGGGCGGCGCACTCAACCGATGGCCGCGCCAATCTTCAACAACGTATTGCCTGGAGCGGTATTGCGGTGGCAAGCGGTCACCGCGATAGAACGAATGGTCTGGACCTGCACCACGGCCATTGCGTTGGTCGTGGCCATAGTTATTTCCATTGCCACGGTTATCGTTACGGTCGTTGCGATCGTTACGGTCATTGCGATACTGCTGCCGCGAGTCGTCTCGGCGGTTTCTATCATTGTCTCGGTTGTAGTTGCCGCGCTGGTCTTGGTAAATCCGGGGGAGTGAAGAATCCCCTTGTGCAATTGCAAATTGGCTTGCCAACAGCGAAGCTGCCAGTACGGTGCAGAGAACTGCTTTACTTTTCATAGTTAACTCCTGATGGTTGACGAGGGAAGTAATTTTTCGATTCGCGTCAATAGCATATGCGCTAATTGAATTAATGATACTGCGACCCGCATGTGCTGTCCGTGCGCAGGCAAACCTAGGCAACCGACTCTTGAAATTCAAGAAAATTAGCAGTATGTGTGTCTCCGCACGGATGGCGGTGTGGTCCTTTCATACCATCGGTTCGTAGGCCAATGATGGCTCACATATTTCAACCATTGAACCGTTAACAAGGAGCTAAGCTATGAACAAAGATCAAGTAGAAGGTACAGCGAAGAACATCGTTGGAAAAGTACAGCAGGAGGCTGGAAAGCTGGTTGGCAGCACTACACAACAAATCAAGGGCTTGCAAAAGCAAGAAGAGGGTAAAACTGAAAAACGCGTCGGCGACGTGAAAGAAATTGTCAAGAATGCCAAAGACTTGGCAGCTGACGTCGTCAAAAACCGTTAAGGATAGCGGGGCTATAGGTGGGTCGTTTGGGCCTGCTGTAGCCCCATTTGTGCGAGAAAATCTACTGCGTACTGGGCCATCGGGGAATAAGTGCGACCTTTGAGAGCGACTACACCCATATCAGAAAATTGCGTTGGAAGGTCTTGCGGCACCAAACGCACCAACTTTCCTGCGGTAACTTCTTCGATTGCTCCCACATCGACACAGGCCAAAACCGTATCAGTTTCCATGGCCACCCGCTTGAGCACATTCAAATCGTCGCACTCCAGAGCCAGTGGCAGGCGCACGCCCTCTGGCAGCCCCATCAGTGGCCCCATCAGCATCAAAATCCTCTCCGGCAATCGAACGCTGGCTAAACCGTAGGGCATGATGTCGCGTCCCAATGTAGACGGAATTTGCAGCAAAGGGTGGCCGGAACGCACATAGAAGCTGGCCGAAAGCTTGCCAATGCGGGTGAACTCCAGGTCAGACCCTTTGGGTAGGTTGCGCAGGTCCGCCACATAAAAATCCAGCTCTTCAGCGCGCAGGTGTTCTACCAGGTAGCTGGCATTGTTGACCTCGACGCGGGCATTCACATTTGGGAAACGCTTGCGTATGTCAGTCAGCAGTGCGGGGACCATGCTCGCTGCAGGGTAGGGTCCAACGCCTATCGCCAGGTCTCCGATGAGCCGTTCGCGGTACAGGCTAACGTCGCGTTCAAGGCAGCGACTTTCAAACACCAGCTTGCGTGCCCGTTCGACGACAAAAGCGCCTGCGTCGGTGCACTGCACTTCCGTTGTTCCACGGTCAAATAGTTGTAAACCTAACTCCACTTCGGCCGCCTGAATGCTGCGGCTGAAGGCAGGCTGACTCAAATGACACTGCAGGGCGGCGCGGCCAAAGTTGCGCGTGTCAGCCAGTGCCACCAAATGCCGTAATCGTCGTATTTCCATGCGTGCATTCTCTACTTGAAATGCATGGAACGGAACACGAAGAGGATTTTGCAATCGCCATTCCAGTTGCCAAAACTTTGAAACTGGACCTATGCACCGCAGCTTTTGCAAGTACATCCATGACCAAACTGTGTGTCTGATCAAAGCGGATTACATGGCGTTTGAAAGTGCTGCGACCGTCAAGCTGCGTCAGCCGTGAGCCCATATTTTGGCGTGCGGGGATCGTTCCGCGATTTGTGCCATACCGTTAAAACGATGGTGCAGCATCAGTCTGGCAAGCGCGTAATGAAAGCCATCGTAGCCACGTAAGACTCACTCACTAATCTTGATGGCTTTGATGGCTTTGAGTCGGCGCGCCAGTTCCAGCCGCAATTCCTTTCGCAGCAAGGCTTGCTGATAGCGGCGTTGGGCGCGTTCGCCTTGGGGCTGTAGTGGCGCAACTGGCACGGGGTGGCGGTCATCGTCCACAGCCACCATGGTGAAGTAGCAACTATTGACATGGCGCTTTTCCTGGCTGCGTATGTTCTCTGCCAGCACCTTGACGCCGACTTCCATGGAAGAGGTTCCCGTGTGATTGATACTCGACAGAAAGGTGACCAGTTCACCCACATAAATCGGCTGCAAAAACATGACTTGGTCGACACTGACCGTAACGACATAACGAGCGGCGTAGCGGCTGGCGCAGGCATAGGCCACTTGGTCCAGCAATTTCAAGACTGCTCCGCCGTGGACGTTTCCGGCGAAGTTGGCCATGTCGGGTGTCATCAGCACGGTCATGTTTAATTCGTGTTTTGGTGTGTCCATGCGATGCATCCAATATGGAAATGTGTTGAAGAAAAGGAACCGTGCCAGCGGTATTTGGAGAAAATCTGTTCCAGTTCACTGTTAGTGTTCAGCTGGTCCAATGCTAACTGGACTTTTGCAACGGTCTGCGCCGGGACACTGCGGGAAAATGCCACGTAGCGACCCCGTTCGTTGAAGCGGGTGGGTAGTATTCTGAAACTGCTTTCGAACTTGCCTTCCTTGAGCGCATGCACAATTTCTATTGCAGACTGCAAGACCAGCCTGCCGCGCTTGTGTTGCAGTTTGCCAAGATTCATGAGCACGGTCCTTGCGCCATCGTCGACCACAATGTGCAGACCCCTCAATTGGGCGGCTTACGCTGTACCGGATGCGACCAGCACGATCCCCTCTTGCGCCAATGGCTCCAGGTCTTCCAGCCGTTGCACATCGATGGCGTCGTCCACGCGTTCCTCGTTCTTGATGAAGCCGAACAAAACATCCAGATCGCCCCGCTCCAGCATGACCTCTATGCGTTTCATCGGCACAAAGGTCTTGTCTCCGACGAAGTGAAGGGATGGGTCTAGCCGCTCGATCGCCCGCATCACATCGCAGCCAATGCCGACGACGCTTGCATCACCAAGCTGAAAAAATTTCGGAGAGCTCTCTTGGGCCGCGGTTCTCAGCGTCTGTGCGGCCGAACTGGTAACCAACAGCGCCAGCGCCAGGCCCGTAATCCTAAAAATTTTGAGCATTTTGTTTTCCCAAAGAAGTCCAGGCAATCCTCTGTCTGAAGTCTTGGCGTCAGAGTTTGAACAAGCGCACGGCGTCCACTAGCCGGCCTGACTCGTCACGCATGGCTGCCGCCGCGGCGGCAGCCTGTTCGACCAGTGCCGCGTTCTGCTGGGTAGACGAGTCCAGTGTGTTCAACATCGTGGATATGTCCATGACACTGCGGCTCTGCTCTACGTTGGCGCGTGATATTTCGTCAATCAAGGCGCTGAGTTGTTTGGCTTCGGCGACCACCAACTGCATGGCCGCGCCAGTGTTGGCCACCAATACGCCGCCAGCGGCCACCTGCGTGCTGATTTCACTGGCGGCCCGTGCGCTGCGCTGCGAAAGGGTGCGTACTTCGGCTGCCACAACCACGAAGCCGCGGCCCTGGTCGCCCGCCCGGGCGGCTTCCACTGCGGCGTTGAGTGCCAGAATGTTGGTCTGGAACGCAATCGCGTTGATCACCCCGATGATGT
>JBDTAG010000228.1:0-2693 GCA_039924745.1 Rhodoferax sp. | reverse complement strand
AGCCGGTGATGGAAGGCAAGGGCTGTTTGTTCAAGAAATTTGCCGGCATCGACGTGTTTGACATTGAGTTGGCCGAGAACGACCCCGACAAGCTGGTAGAAATCATCGCCGCCATGGAGCCTACGTTGGGCGGTATCAACCTCGAAGATATCAAGGCACCGGAGTGCTTTTATATTGAGAAAAAGCTCAGCGAACGCATGGGCATTCCGGTCTTCCACGACGACCAACACGGCACGGCCATCATCTCGTCTGCCGCCTTGATCAACGGCCTGGAATTGGTTGGCAAGAAGATTGAAGACGTCAAGATCGCCGTATCGGGCGCAGGTGCTGCCGCGCTGGCCTGCCTGAACGTGATGGTGGGCCTGGGCGTGCGCATGGAGAACGTGTTTGCCTGCGATTCCAAAGGCGTCATTTACGAAGGCCGCCCCGGCGGTTATGACGAATCCAAGGCCCGCTTTGCGAAGAACACATCAGCCCGCACATTGGCCGATGTGGTCAGAGATGCTGATGTGTTTTTGGGCTGCTCCACCGCTGGCGTGCTGACTGTCGAAATGGTCAAGACCATGGCCCGCCAACCCATCATCCTGGCGCTGGCCAACCCAGAACCCGAGATTCGCCCCGAGCTGGCCAAAGAAGCGCGGCCGGATTGCATCATTGCCACTGGCCGGTCGGACTACCCCAACCAGGTCAACAACGTTTTGTGCTTCCCCTACATTTTCCGTGGTGCGCTGGACTGTGGCGCCACCAAGATCACCGAGGCCATGAAGCTGGCCTGTGTGCGCCAGATTGCCGACCTGGCCAAGGCCGACATCAGCGAAGAAGTGGCCAATGCCTATGCCGGTAAAGAGCTGGTGTTTGGCCCTGATTATTTGATTCCTACACCGTTTGATTCGCGCCTGATCTTGCGCATTGCCCCTGCCGTGGCGCAGGCCGCTGCGGACTCTGGTGTGGCGGCCCGGCCCATCAAGGATATGGAAGCCTACCGCCAACAGTTGTCGCGCTTTGTCTACCAAACCGGCATGTTCATGAGCCCGGTTTTCAGCGCTGCGAAAGCTGTGTTGCCCGCCGCCAAGCGCGTGGCCTTTGCTGAGGGCGAAGACGAGCGTGTGCTGCGTGCGGCGCAAGTGGCGGTAGACGAGGGCTTGGCCTATCCGATCTTGATTGGCCGCCCTGCGGTGATCCAGGCGCGTCTCGCCAAGGCTGGCTTGCGCATCCAGATCGGGCGCGATGCCGACTGCGTCAACCCTGAAGACGACCCCCGTTTCCGCCAGTACTGGGAGCTGTACCACAGCATCATGGGCCGCCACGGCGCAACCCAAGAGGCTTCGAAGGCCGCAGTGCGCCGATCGAACACGACCATCGCCGCTCTGTCAGTCAAGCTGGGCCATGCCGACGCCATGCTGTGCGGCATGGTGGGGCGCTATGACGTGCATTTGCAGCACGTGCGCGACATCATCGGCCTGAAGGCCGGCGCCCCTGGCATGGCCGCGATGAATGCGCTGATGTTGGAGAAATACGCGCTATTCATCGCCGACACGTACGTGAACGAAGACCCCACCGCCGAGCAACTGGCGAGCATCGCGCTGATGGCCGCGCAAGAGGTCAGCCGTTTCGGCCTGCCGCCCAAGGTGGCGTTCTTGTCGCACTCCAACTTCGGCTCTTCCGACCGGCCCTCGGCCCGCAAGATGCGCCTGGCGCGCGAACTGTTCGCCAATATGGCGCCTGATATCGAATGCGATGGCGAGATGCAGGGCGACGCAGCGTTGTCAGAAACGGTGCGCCGCGCGGCATTGGCCGATACGACACTGCATGGCGAGGCCAATTTGCTGATTTGCCCGAATTTGGACTCAGCCAATATTTTGTTCAATGTGCTGAAGATGACGGTCGGCAACGGCGTTACCGTGGGGCCGATTTTGCTGGGTACCGCAGCATCTGCGCACATCTTGACGCCATCGGCAACGGTGCGGCGTGTGGTGAATATGACGGCGTTGGCGGTGGCCAATGCGGCGGCGTTTGCGTAGCCGTTATCGCCGCTGATGGGTGGGCGGCTGAGTGCGGGGCAATGGCCCCCGCCTCATGGTGTCAAACGCCCACAAATCGGCGGGGTCCATTGCCCCACACTCTGCTGGGCAATCTCTAAATGCGGATAGACAGAGAAAGGGTTTACGCGGTGCAACAAACCGGCAATGGCAGCTGGAAGTAAGCGAGATTCCATTTATTTCTCGACTCACTCACTCACGCACCGCACCGGTGAATCGGACCATAGGGATAGTCGAGTAAATACTGCAAAGTCCAACAAAGCGAGCCCACAAGGATTTGATTTTTAACGCACCGCCGCTCCCTATGACGATGATCTCAGTTGTCCGCGCGCCATCGACTTGCATTTTCGAAAATCGAACCTTGTCGCCGAAAATCATGAACTGGCGCTCGGAGGCACTGTTGACATCGATCAAAAAGGAACCACCCATGGGAATCAGACGAGTGATTTCTTCAGGAGTCATCTCGCTAATTGGTCTTCCATCAATTTGCGATCCAATTGCGAATTTGTTCCAGTTCGCAGGACACGCCAACATGTGATTGATAGTGCCCGTCACTGCGGCGAACGTGTCAGTTTCAAAGCTCACTGAAACCTGAGCCCAATAGGTTGCCAGCGTAATATCACCAGTGCCATCCTCCTTGACTGCGGCGCTGTC
>JBDTAG010000227.1:0-4302 GCA_039924745.1 Rhodoferax sp. | reverse complement strand
GCCTTGGCGGCCCAAGCCGCAGGCGACTTCACCGCCGAGATCACACCGATCGAAGTCATCGACCGCAGCCCGAATCTGGAAACCGGTGAAGTGGTCGAGAAGCGCCGCACCGTGTCGCTGGACGAAGGCCCGCGCCCTGATACATCGCTCGAAGGTTTGTCCAAGCTCAACGCCGTGTTTGCCGCACGCGGCTCGGTTACCGCAGGCAATAGCTCGCAAACATCCGACGGCGCGGGCGCACTGATTTTGGCGAGCGAAAAAGCCGTCAAGCAATATGGCCTGAAGCCGCTGGCGCGCTTTGTGTCGTTTGCGTCCAAGGGTGTGCCGCCGCACATCATGGGGATTGGCCCCATCGAAGCGATTCCTGCGGCGCTGCGTTATGCCGGCCTGAGTCTGAGCGACATCGGCTGGATCGAATTGAACGAAGCCTTTGCCGCGCAATCGCTGGCCGTGATCAACACGCTGGGCCTGGACCCGGCCAAGGTCAACCCCATGGGCGGCGCCATTGCGCTGGGCCACCCGCTGGGTGCCACCGGTGCTATCCGCTCTGCGACAGCGATTCACGCCATGCACCGCAATAATCTGAAGTACAGCATGGTGTCCATGTGCGTTGGCATGGGGCAGGGTGCAGCTGGCATTTTTGAGCGCGTCTAATACTTGCGCTTCGATTGAGACCCTAAGGCCACCTGCGGGTGGCCTTTTGCATGGAGAAACTTCATTGACGACAACACATGCTTTTGATAGCGCGGTAGCGCTGGAGCAGCAGCCCGGCGGCACGTTTGCCGGCCACACCAGTGCGGCCTATGCCAACATGGTTGGCCCGTTTGGCGGCATCAGCGCCGCGCAAATGATGCAGGCCGTGTTACAGCATCCGCAACTGTTAGGCGAGCCGGTATCGTTGACGATCAACTTCGCAGCGGCCCTGGCCGATGGCCCTTTTGTCATAGACGCCCACCCTGCGCGCACCAACCGTTCCACCCAACATTGGGTGATTGATGTGCAGCAAAACGGCGAGTCGGTGCTGACGGGCACCGCCTTTACCGCAGTGCGCCGCGACACCTGGGGCTTGGACGAGCAGACACCGCCAGCATGCCCGCCGCCCGCCGATGTGCCGCTTGCGGTCAAGAGCACACCGATGGTCTGGGTCCAGCAATATGAATTTCGCCCCATCGTCGGTGGCATGCCCACCGTGTGGGACGGCAGTGGCGACAGCAGCCTGACCCAGCAGTGGGTGCGTGACAATCCCCCACGCCCGCTGGACTTTGCGTCGCTAACGGCACTGTCTGACATTTTCTTCCCCCGCCTGTTTGTGCGCCGTGCCACCGCAGTACCCGTGGGTACGGTCACGATGACGGTGTACTTCCACGCCAACACCGCGCAGCTGCAGGCTACCGGTAGCGGCTACCTGCTGGCGCAGGCGAAGGCCCAGGCCTTTCGCAACGGCTACTTCGACCACACAGCCCAGCTGTGGAACGAGGCCGGTGTGCTGCTAGTGACCACGCACCAGCTTGTTTACTATAAAAACTAATGTTTTTGCGGGACAGACCGCAGTCGCGTAGCGACAAGCTCTGTCCTCAACTGATTAACTGGAGACCCTATGCAAGACCTACTGACCCACACCGCCGACGGCGTACAGACCCTCACCATCAACCGCCTGGACAAGAAAAACTCTTTCACCCAAGCCATGTACGGCGCTATGTCCGATGCGTTGGAACATGCGACTAACGACCCTGCGATCCGCGTCACCGTCATCCAGGGCGACATCACCGTGTTCAGCGCGGGTAACGACATCAGCGACTTTTTGCAACGCAAGCCGTCTACGCAAGACTCGCCCGTGTTCAAGTTCCTGCGCGCCATCGCCACGCACCCCAAGCCTATCGTCGCCGCCGTCTGTGGCCCGGCCGTAGGCATCGGCACCACGCTGCTGTTCCATTGCGACCTGGTCTATGCCGGTGACAACGCTGCCTTCTCCATGCCGTTCGTGAACCTGGGCCTGTGCCCCGAGGCTGGCTCCAGCCTGCTGGTGCCGCAGATGATGGGCTACCACCGCGCGGCCGAGGCGCTGCTGTTGGGCGAGCCCTTCATGGCCGAGGCTGCGTTAGAGGTCGGCTTGGTCAACCGCATCTTGCCGCCCACCGAAGTGAACGACATGGTTCAGACGCTGGCGCGCAAGTTGGCCGCCAAACCGATCGCCTCGCTGATCGAAACCAAGCGCCTTATGAAGAAGGGCCAGATGGCCCAGGTGTTGGCGCAGTTGGCGGAAGAGGGCGAGAGCTTTGCACGCCTGCTGCAAGAGCCTGCGGCCAAAGAGGCGTTCACTGCGTTTATGGAGAAGCGCAAGCCGGATTTCTCCAAGGTCTTATAAACAAAATGTCGCTCTAGCCCTCGTGCTGTATGTGTAGTGCGCTACCAAATTCATAGTAAATTGAATATTTGAAAATACAGGATCAACCATGACGACTGCACCGCAAGCCCTATCCAACCTCAAAGGCAAGACCTTGTTCATCACCGGCGCATCACGCGGCATTGGCTTGGCCATTGCCACCCGTGCGGCGCGTGATGGTGCCAACATCGTCATCATTGCCAAGACCACCGACCCCAATCCCAAGCTGCCCGGCACCATCTACAGTGCGGCACAGGCGATTGAAGCGGCGGGCGGCAAAGCGCTGCCGCTAGCCGTAGACATACGCGACGACGACGCGGTGTTCGCTGCGGTCGCCAAGGCGGTGGAAACCTTCGGCGGTATCGACATATTGGTCAACAACGCCAGCGCCATCAGCCTGACCAACACCGAAGCCACGCCGATGAAGCGCTTCGATTTGATGAACGGCATCAATGCGCGCGGCACCTATCTGTGCACGGCGGCCTGCCTGCCCGAGTTGAAGAAGGCCGCCGCCGCTGGCCGCAAACCCCAGGTGCTGACCATGTCGCCACCGCTCTCCATGCAGACACATTGGTTTGCGCCGCACACGGCCTACAGCATGGCCAAGTACGGCATGAGCATGTGCACGCTGGGCCATGCGGGTGAGTTCAAAAAGTTGGGCATAGCGGTCAACAGCCTGTGGCCGCGCACGGCCATCGCCACGGCGGCGATGCAGATGATTCCGGGTGTGGACATTGCACTGTGCCGCAAGCCCGAGATCATGGCCGACGCAGCCTACAGTGTGCTTACCAACAGCGTGTTTGAAACCGGCAATTTTTACATCGACGATGCGGTACTGGCCGCACATGGCGTCACCGATCTGGACGGTTATGCCGTTACACCCGGCAACAAGAACTTTTTGCCGGACTTTTTTGTCGATTGACGAAAGGGCGGTTTGCAGCAAACGCTATGGGTAAAAAGTGCCTCTAGCCCTCGTGGGATATGAGTAAGTAGCTATCAAAAATGGAGCGTTTGATCCGCCCTGAAGTGTAAAGGTAGGTTAAAGCCGCCCGTTCGCCGCTTGATTTGGGTGCGACCGCCGCCACCTTCACCCCACAAGCAGTTTCTGTTTGAAGGAGATGAAGTCCATGCAGTTTTTATCCATGTCCCAACGTGCGGCCAAATGGCTTTTGGTGGCGGCAATGTTCGGTGCAGGCTTTGCGATGGCGCAAGCCGAGCCAACGCTGAACGAGGTCTACGCCACCGCCCACGCGGGCAAGCTGGACCAGGCACAGGTCATGATCCAGCAGGTCCTGGTCAGCCACCCCAAGAGCGCGAAGGCCCATTACGTGCGTGCCGAGTTGTATGCGCGCCAGGGCGATCTGGTCCGTGCCCGCGAATCGCTGGCTATCGCTGACAAGCTGTTGCCCGGCCTGGGCTTTGCCAAGCCGGAGGCGGTGCAGGCACTGCGTACAGAGCTATCCGGGCGCAGTGCGCCAAGGGTCCAGAATAGCCTGGCGCCCAGTCAAATGAGTGGCTCTGCCAACACGGCTTACTCTCGCCCGGTGCAGTACAGCAGCCCGCAACAACCGTCGTCATCGTCTTGGGGCTTGCCGCTGGTGCTGGCGGGCGTGGTCATCGCAGCGGGGTACTTCCTTTTTCGGCGTCGCGTTCCAGAACCGGCCATGCAGTCCGGCGGCTATGGCGTGCAACAAGGCGGGTTGAATGGTCCACAGTCATTTGGTATGGGCGGTAGCGGTGGTGCAATGCCTGGGGGCTATCCGCCCGGCGGCGGCTACCCACAGCAACCGGCTGGCTCGGGTCTGGGTGGGCGCATCATGGGCGGTGTGGCCACCGGCTTGGCAGTAGGCGCAGGCGTGATGGCGGCAGAGGCCATTGGCCGCAACCTGATGGGGCACAACAACAATGCGGATGCAAGC
>JBDTAG010000226.1:0-4128 GCA_039924745.1 Rhodoferax sp. | reverse complement strand
CACCATCAGAATCCAGCGCCTTGAAGTCTTCCAAGGCGTTGATCATCTTCATGGCACCCGACACCACGGTGTTGTACTGCATGCGCTGGTAGTCATAGTCCACCTGCTTGAGCACAGTGTGCATCTCGCGCCGCAAAACCTTGGCTTCTTTGCTAAAGCTTAAGCTTTTTAGGCCGCTAGCCCTCGTCAAATCTTCATGGGTAGCTACTAAATTCATAGCAGACAGCTTGACGCCAAAGTTCCATACGCGGCGCAGGAAGCGGTAGCTGCCTTCTACGGCGGCATCGTTCCACTCCAGCGTGGCTTCGGGTGGCGCCGTGAACATGGTGTAGATACGCGCCGTGTCGGCTCCGTATTTTTCGATCAGCACTTGCGGGTCCACGCCGTTGTTCTTGGACTTGGACATGGTGCCCACGCCTTCGTAGTCGATGGCGGTTCCGACCGGCAAATCGCCCACGGCCTTGATGAGCTTGGCGCCGATGATCTTGCCAGCTTCATCGAATACATGCTCCACGTCCTGCGGCCAGAAATACTCTTTGCCGCCCTTCTCGCCCTTGCGCGAGTAGATGTGGTTCAGCACCATGCCTTGGCACAGCAGCTTGGTAAACGGCTCGTCTACCGTTACCAAACCCAGGTCGCGCATGACCTTGGTCCAGAAGCGCGCATACAACAGGTGCAGGATGGCGTGTTCGATGCCGCCGATGTACTGGTCCATACCGCTGCCGCCTTTGGCCTGCTGCTGGTCACGCATCCAATAGTCCGTACCGCCGTTGACCATCGCATCAATGTTTTGGGGGTCGCAGTAGCGCATGTAGTACCACGAGCTGTCCACAAACGTGTCCATCGTGTCGGTCTCACGGCGCGCAGCCTTGCCGCACACCGGGCACACCACACCGGCGTGAAAGCCTTCGTGCTTGTGCAGCGGGTTGCCCGATCCATCGGGTACGCAGTCTTGCGGTAGCACGACCGGCAGGTCTTTCTCTGGCACCGGTACCGCACCGTGCTCGGAGCAGTGGATGATAGGGATGGGTGTGCCCCAATAGCGTTGGCGGCTGACGCCCCAATCGCGCAGGCGCCAGGTCGTTTTTTTCTCGCCCAGGCCCAGGTCTTGCAGTGCCTTGGCAACCGCGTTCACCGCGTCGGTGTGGGACAGGCCGCTGAACACATCAGAGTTGACCGTGACGCCGCGTTGCTTGTCGCCATACCAATCCTGCCAATGGTCGTGGTCATAGCTGAGGCCGTCAATATGCACCACATCGTCGATGCGCAGGCCGTACTTCTTGGCGAACGCAAAGTCGCGTTCGTCATGTGCCGGTACACCCATCACGGCGCCGTCGCCGTAGCCCATCAACACATAGTTGCCAACCCACACGTCCACGGCTTCGCCGGTCAGCGGATGGATGACTTGCAGGCCAGTCGGCATGCCCAGCTTTTCCTTGACGGCCAGTTCAGCCTCGGTGGTGCCGCCAGCCTTGCACTCTTCGATGAAGGCTGCCAATTTTGGGTTGGTGCTTGCTGCGTGTTGCGCCAGCGGGTGTTCAGGTGCCACGGCACAAAAGGTGACGCCCATGATGGTGTCAGCGCGGGTGGTGAAAACGTACATGCGGCCATCGCCCAGCAGGGTACCGTCTGCGCCTTTGATGTCATGGGTAAACGCAAAACGCACGCCGCTGGACTTGCCAATCCAGTTTTCCTGCATCAGCTTGACGCGTTCCGGCCAGCCCGGCAGGCCGGTCTGCACGTTGTCCAGCAGCTCTTGTGCGTAGTCGGTGATCTTGAGGTAGTAGCCGGGGATCTCACGCTTTTCGACCGTGGCACCGGTGCGCCAGCCCTTGCCGTCAATCACCTGCTCATTGGCCAGCACGGTCTGGTCCACCGGGTCCCAGTTGACAACCTGGGTCTTTCGGTACGCAATGCCTTTTTCCAGCATCTTCAAAAAGAGCCACTGGTTCCACTTGTAATAGGTTGGGTCGCAGGTGGCAACCTCGCGGCTCCAGTCGATGGCCAAGCCCATGGCCTGCATTTGGCCCTTCATGTAGGCGATGTTGTCGTAGGTCCATTTAGCCGGTGGCACCTTGTTCTTCAGCGCGGCGTTTTCGGCGGGCAGGCCAAAGGCATCCCAACCCATAGGCATCAGCACGTTGTGGCCGTTCATGCGCAGGTAGCGCGCCAGCATGTCGTTGATGGTGTAGTTGCGCACATGGCCCATATGCAGCTTGCCGCTGGGGTAGGGCAACATGGAGCAGGCGTAGAACTTTTTCTTCAAATTGCCCTGTGCATCGCGCGCGTCTTCGGTCACGCGGTAGGCGTTCTGCCCGTTCCACAAAGGCTCAGCCCAATGCGCGTGTGCCGCTTTTTCGATGTCCAGGTGTTGGTATTTGTCTTGCATGGGTCTGAAGGACGCTAATGGGTCACTAAGGGGCTGCCAAATGGAAAGCCTGACGGGATTTTAGGCCCAGTGGGCCACTGGCAGACGCAACTGCCTGACCTTAGCGCTTGGCGGCCGTGTCGGCCACAAATCCAATGCGGTGCAAGCCCGCCGTATGGGCCTGACCCATCAGTTCAGCGACCCGGCCATAAGGCACTGCACTGTCTGCGCGCAATCGCACTTCAGTATCTGGATTACGCAAGCCGGCTTGGCGCAGGGCACTGGCGACTGTTTCAGAAGTCATGGGCTTGTCGTCTAAAAAAACTTGGCCAAACTTGTCCACCGTCAGAGAAATGAACTTGGGCGCCTCCAGTGCTGCGGCACCTGCAGTCTTGGGCAGGTCCACCTTGATGGCGCTGACCATCAGCGGCGCGGTGATGATGAAGATAACTACCAGCACCAACATCACGTCCACCAACGGCGTCATGTTGATCTCGCTCATGGGCTGCGGTCCCGGGGTGCGCTCCAGGCGACCGAAACTCATGGTGCGCTCTGTGTCATCAGCAGTTCGCGCAAATCCCGGGCAAAGCCTTCCAGATCTGCTTCTATGCGGCCAATGTAGCGACCCAACACGTTGTAACCCAGCACGGCGGGAATCGCCACGGTCAGACCGGCAGCGGTCATGACCAAGGCCTCACCCACCGGCCCGGCGATCTTGTCGATGCTGACCTGGCCCGCACCCGAAATACCCAACAATGCGTGGTAAATACCCCAGACCGTACCCAAAAGCCCCACAAAGGGGGCGGTGGAACCGACGGTGGCCAACAGTACCTGTCCAGCCTGCAGCTTGAGCAAAACTGCGTGCAGTGCATCGCGCAACAGGCGGGTTAGTTGTTGGGATTTGTCACCAGCGCCCGCGAGGGTACCTGCTGTTTCCATCTGGGTGGCTTGGACCAGCGGCATCACCAAAACCTCACGGTCAAATAGTTGCACCGATCGCAGTCCTTCAGCCAATGTGGGCGCCTGCCAAAACGCCGCCGTGCTGCGGGCCACATCGCGGTGCGCGCGCGCCAGCAACCAGGCTTTCCACAAAATCACGATCCAGCTACCCACCGACATGACCAGCAATACCAGGCCAACGCCATGAGTGACGGCATCGCCCTGGCGTAGCAGGTTGAATGCGTTCACCGCAGGCCCAGCACGTCGTTCATGTCAAACAAGCCCGACTTTTTGTCGGCCAAAAAGCGTGCGGCGCGCAGACTGCCTTGGGCGTAGGTGACTCGGCTCGAAGACTTGTGGCTGATTTCAATGCGCTCGCCAATGCCGGCAAACAGCACGGTGTGGTCGCCCACGATGTCACCGCCGCGGATGGTGGCAAAGCCGATGGAGGAAGGGTCGCGCTCGCCGGTGACGCCCTCTCGGGCGTACACGGCGCAGTCTTTCAGGTCGCGGCCCAGCGCATCGGCAATAACCTCGCCCATTTTCAACGCCGTACCGGATGGCGCATCCACCTTGTGGCGATGGTGGGCCTCGACGATTTCGATGTCGTAACCCGTCGACAATGCCTTGGCGGCCATTTCCAATAGTTTGAGTGTGACGTTCACGCCCACGCTCATGTTGGGCGCCATGACGATGGCGATGTCTTGCGCGATGCTGGCGATTTCGGCCTTCTGCGCGTCGCTGAAACCGGTGGTGCCAATGACCGCCGCCACACCCAACTCGCGGCAGACCTTGAGGTGGGCCAATGTGCCTTCAGGGCG
>JBDTAG010000225.1:0-9488 GCA_039924745.1 Rhodoferax sp. | reverse complement strand
GTCGCCAAGCTGATGCGCAACACCGGGTTGCGAAACTCCGCCAGTCGCACCAAAGGTGAAGCGACTCGCGCCTGCGCCAGCAAAAAGAGCCCTGCGCCCGCTGCTGCAGCTGCAAGCAGAGCCAGGTTCATCAGTGCGAAACCGCCATGGTTGCCAACGCCAATCCGTGTGGTCATCGCCAGTGCATAGGCCCCCAGTGTGACTGCCAGCAACAGTGTGCCCACAGGGTCAAAACCTGCCGTGCTGCTGGCTGTCTTGGGCGGGTCACGCGGCAAGAAGCGATACGCCAACCCCCAGGCCAAAAGCCCTAGTGGTACGGTGATGTGGAAGATGGCCCGCCAACCCAGCATGGCGATCAACACGCCACCCAACGAGGGACCGAGTGCGGTGCCAACCGCTGACATGGTGCCAAGCAAACCCATGGCGCTGCCGGTCTTCTCTTTGGGCACCGTCTCGGCCACAAATGCCATGGTCAGTGCCATCATCGTGGCCGCCCCCAAGCCCTGCGCCGCACGTGCGGTAATCAGCAGCCCCAAGTTGGGCGCTGTGCCACACAACCCAGATGCCAAGGTGAAAAGGCCAATACCGGCCAACAGCAACCGACGTCGACCAAAGAGATCGCCCAAGCGCCCCACGCTCACGATCAAAGTGGTGATGGCCAGCAGATAGGCCAGCACCACCCACTGCACCTGTTGGAATGAGGCGTTGAACGCCTGTGCCAGTGTCGGCAAGCCCACATTGGCGATGCTGGTGCCCAAAGACGACAGCAACATGGACAACGACAGGCTTGCGAGTGCCCAGCGGGTGGAATGCGGTTTGGACATGAATTCTTTCTTTCAAACGACTCCTGACGTGGAGTTGCACGGAGCGTAGGTCGTATAGACATAAAGCGGAAGGCGCAGCATTTGCACTGTATTCGTGCGTATGACGCCATGTCACGTTCGAATTGCGCTATGGTTGGAGCATGTCGATACCCGATCTCAACCTTTTGGTCACCCTGGACGTATTGCTGGCCGAGGGCAGTGTGGCGCGCGCTGCCCGCCGTTTGCGGCTTAGCCCATCGGCGATGAGCCGTGCCTTGGCGCGCTTGCGAGAAACCACGGGTGACCCGTTGCTGGTGCGGGCCGGGCGCGGCTTGGTGCCGACTCCGCGTGCGATCGAAATGCGCGCTACGGTGGCTCAAATGGTGGAAGCTGCGCAGGCGGTTTTGCGACCCGCCGAGGCGGTCAATTTGCAGCAACTCGACCGTATGTTTACCTTGCGGACCAACGAGAGTTTTGTGGAGAATTTTGGTGCGAACCTCATTGCGCGCGTGGCTGCGCGAGCGCCTGGTGTACGGCTGTGTTTTGTACAGAAGCCCAATAAAGACAGCGGGCCTCTGCGTGATGGTGCAGTAGATCTGGAGATTGGGGTTGTCGGCGATGCAACGGGGCCGGAAGTACGGGCGCAAGCCCTGTTTCGCGACCGGTTCATTGGTGTCGTGCGCATGGGACATGCGCTGGCCAAAGGCAAGATGACGCCTGCCCGCTTTGCGGCGGGAAGGCACATCTCGGTGTCCCGGTGTGGTCTGGAAAGGGGGCCTATCGACGCAGCACTGCTCCCACTGGGTCTGGAGCGCACGGTTGTCACCATCGTCGGTGGTTTCTCAACTGCGTTGGCGTTGGCCAGGGCGTCGGACCTGATTGCCAGTGTGCCCGAACGGCATACCGGCAATCCGCGCGATGGGATGCATAGCTTTGCGCTGCCGTTCGACACGCCCGGGTTCACCGTCTCCATGCTGTGGCACCCGCGCATGCAGGCTGACCCGGCGCACCGTTGGTTTCGCGAGTGCGTGCGCGATGTGTGTCGATAGGATTACCCGCTACTTCAATGGCGCTGGGTTGGCAAGGTAGGCCTCGGAAAGACGTTTGAATTGCCCACCATCCGTATCGATATTGGTTTGCCCGCCGGCACCGACACTGAAAATTACCGCTGCCCCTCCGATTGCGGTCAGGTCAGTGGGGTGCGTCAGGAAATATTGCATCCGGTTGTCTCGGTACCTGCCAGGCGAACCACCTGCCGCAGACGAAGGAAAACCCATAGGGGTTTGCCACCAAACCAGGGGAAGGCCGATGGTCTTTGCATAGGTACTGGCTTCGGAAAGGTGGTTGCGATACGCGTTGTCATCCCAATACCAACCCGAACCGCCACGGCTGCAATTTTGACCTTGCACTTCAAAGCAACCAGCATCGCGGTCTAACGTTTGCACCGCAGTAAAGTCGGCATATTGCGCGCCGAGCACACTCATATAGTTTGCAACTTCCTGGGCGGAGTTGCCGCCCCAAGTCGATGGCGAAAATCCAAGCAAAGCATTGGGCGCGTATTTGCGCCCAAGCTCTACCAAGCATGCAGCGATGCCGACTGCGTTATCCGGTTGGTCAGCACACCCGCTGCCGCGAGACACCTTTGCTGGCAATCGGCGCGGATCGTTGCCCGGGGATTGCTGTTGAACATAGCCCCAGAAGTCGGGCTCAAAATTGACCATGGCAGGTTTGCCATAAATGCTGAGCCGCTGGTACAACAGGCGCACGTTGACCCAATATTTCTCCATGAAAACCGGATCATTGATTCCAGAAAGATTGCCGTCACCATTGGAGGCCATTTGGTAAAACGTGAACATGGGCGCTGCGCCCATTTTGTCGGCTTTGGCTGCTGCGACGTTCACGTAGGCCCCGCTGGGGCTGTTCCAGGTTGGCCACGCATCGGCACCCACGCCCACGAGATAGGCGTCGTTGATGTCGGGTTTGAGGCCTTGCGCTTGGACCGAGCTCTCAGAAGCACCCGTACCCAGGCCGACCAAAAGGCGGCTTGGCTTCTTCAACTTGCTCGCCAGAGCGGCGGCCCGCGACGTCACTGAAACGGGACTGGCCGACTCGGCATTTAGAACGCTGTACTCAGGACCGAGTCGAACCATTACGTTGCTATAAGTCGCAGCATCGTCAACGTTGATGCTCCCAATCGATAGCAAGTCGGATTGTGGGTTGAAAGTATCAACTGTGACGGATGCAGATGCGTCGCCAACATTGACTACCGTATATGTGCCAATTTTCGCCTGCACATTGGCGTATTGCGTCGCACCCACCTGAATGCTGGGGATGGTCAGGACGTTTGTTGTCGAATTGAAAGAGTCGATGGCATGTACGGAAGGCGACCAAAGAATCGCTGCTGACAAGACACTTGAAAAGCCAATTCCCACCTGCTTCAGCATAAGCCCTCCATTCTATTAAAGCGCTGTACACCAGCATCCAGATGCTAGTTGACAGTGTTCGTTCGAACAGTGAGCGTTTGTCTTGGATTGTTACAAAGTGATGCTGATGGCCCTGGAACCGTTGCTATGTGGCGGCCATTAAAGTCAGTGCAGGGTACGGGCACCAATCCTGGCGACCCAAGAAAACCAAGGGATTGAGGGCTACCATGCGGCTCACGCCCGCCACCGCGCAGCTACACACAAATTTTTAACGGAGAACGCAAACATGAAAGTGATCGACTCAAGAGTAACCAGCATCCATGAATTGAAGCTTGAGCACTTTGCGAAAGGTGAGAAGTTCGAGTCCAGTTCGGTGCGTATCGGCCCGCTGCTGGCAGCAAAAAATCTAGGCTATTCCTACGATGTCGTGCCACCTGGCAAGTCCTCCTGCCCTTTCCACAGCCATCGTGCAGAAGAAGAGATGTTCTTTGTGGTCCAAGGCGAGGGCACACTGCGCTACGGCAACGAAACACGCAAAATCCGTGCTGGCGACGTGATCTGTTGCCCGACTGGTGGCCCGGAGTCGGCGCACCAGATCATCAATGACTCCGACGCTTCGCTTGCCTATTTGTCAGTCAGCACCATGATGCCAGCGGAAGTCTGCGAATATCCCGACTCCAAGAAGATTGGCGCTTTCGGCGGTGCCCTAAAGCACATGACGAACACAGGCCATCACCTGGACTATTGGACCGACGAATTGTGAGCGCCGCGTTCAGGTGAAATGCGAGCCTGTTGGGTCTAAAACAACTGCGTCAGGTGCACCGAGTCATGGGACTTTTCGACCAGCACACTGGGCGGCCCATTGCGTGCCAAGCGCAGCATGCGCTCGTTACCAGGCAAGACGTCCACTACAAAGCCACGCAGGCCGCGTTTTTTGGCATGTTGCACCATGCCATTTTGCAATGCCGTGCCCAGGCCGCAGCCTTGCCAGTCCGGGTGCACCATAAAGGCGGTGTCGGCTAGGTTGGACGTCGGGTCGATGAAGTAGCAAGATTGCCCCACGATCAGAGATGCTTCGCGCGAGCCTGCGGTGGCCACAAAGGCCACTTCGTTCTCGTAATTCACATTGCACAGGCGCTGCACTTCGGCGTTGGATAAGCCGCGCACATGGCGAAAAAAGCGTGTGTAAACGTCGGCCTCGCTCAGGTGGTGGAACAGGTCGCGTATGCCCTGCGCGTCGCTGGAGAGCGCGGGGCGCAGCATGACCGTGCGGCCGTCCTTCAAAGTGATGGTGACTTCTTCTTCCACCGGATAGGCGCGCAGGTTTTGCAGCGTCTGGTCTGCGCTGAGATAGCCCAGCGCCTGGGCCTGGGCAAACAGCTCGGGGCGGAATTGTGGGTGCGCCAACTCGATCAGCGCCGTAGCCCGCTCACGTATGGATTTTCCGAAAAGGTAGGCAATGCCAAACTCGGTGACTACATAGTGCACGTCGGTGCGGGCAATGGTTGCGGATTCGCCCGCCAGTAGCGTGGGGCGTATGCGGGATTGCGAGCCATCTTCAGTGGTGGAATTCATGCACACAATCGGCTTGCCGCCGGGCGAGCGCGAGGCGCCGCGCAAGAACTCGCCCTGGCTGCCGATGCCACTGTAGAACTCGCCACCAAACTGGTCGATACAGACCTGGCCAGTCAGGTCAATCGAGAACGCTTGGGCTATGGCCACCATCTTGTGCTGCGCTGCGATCGTTGCCGGGTTGCACACGGCGTCCATAGGCTCCATCGAGAACAGCGGGTTGCCGTCGATCAGGTCGTACAACTCGCGCGAGCCCAGCGCCAGGCTGGCGACGATCTTGAAGGGCTTGTCAGTCTTGCGTGCACCGGTCAGGTTGCCGTTTTGTAGCAGCGGAATGATGGCGTCGGATATCAAGTCGGAATGCACTCCGAGGTCTTTGCGGTCTGTAAGGTATTGCAGGGCCTCGTGCGCCACCTCACCCAAGCCGATTTGCAGCGTGGAGCCATCGTCGATGATGCCAGCGATATAGCGCGCGATGCGCTGCACACTGTCTGCATGCACGGGCATGCGGGCAAACTCGGTGACGGGTGTGTTGACTGGCACCAGATGGTGGATGCGGCTGATGTGCAACGTGGAGTCGCCCATGGAGCGCGGCATGGCCGGGTTGACCTCGGCAATGACCAAGCGCGCGCGCGCCATGGCAGCTGGGATGATGTCCACCGACACGCCCAAGCTTACGTACCCAAAGGCGTCGGGAGTGGACACCTGCACGAGAGCCACATCAACAGGAATACGACCCAGCGCCATCATTTCTGGCACGCGCGCCACTGACATGGGCACGTAATCGACAAGGCCCTGCTTCAAGGCGGCGCGCATGTCATGGCTGACAAAGAAGGTACGGTGCCGAAAGTGTGTGGTGCTGTGGCCGTCTGCGTCGTGGTCAAACGCGTTGACGGTAAAAAAGTGCAGCAACTCCACGTCGGCCGGCGGATTGCGCATCTGTTCCAACGCCTGTACCAGGCCGCGCGGCGCGGCACAGCCGGTGCCGATAAACACATGGTCGCCATTGCGGATAGTGCCCAGCGCAAGCTCTGCGGTGGTGACGCGGTTCACGTATGGCTTCAAAGAAGGGTGCAGAGTTGGTTTACGTGCCATGGCTAAGTATCATCGACGCTATCGCTGTAGTTCGGCAATTTTGTTTTTAGGAGTGGACACTATGGATCTGGGAATTGCGGGTAAATGGGCCTTGGTCTGCGGTGCCAGCAAGGGGCTGGGTCTGGGTTGTGCGCAAGCACTGGTGCAAGAAGGTGTGAACGTGCTGATCGTTGCACGGGGTGCGGAACAGCTTGCTGCGTCTGCTGCAAAATTGATAGCTACATATGCATATTCCACGAGGGCTAGCGTGCTATTTTGTGCACAAGACATTACCACGGAGGCCGGCAGGGCCGCCGTCTTTGCCGTGCGTTCCGACTTTGATATTGTGGTGACCAATGCGGGTGGCCCACCACCCGGTGATTTTCGCGACTGGGACCGCGAGGCCTGGATCAAGGCCGTAGACGCCAATATGCTGACACCCATTGCGCTGATTAAGGCCACGGTGGACCGTATGGCCGAGCGTGGGTTCGGTCGCATCATCAACATCACATCCAGCTCGGTGAAAGCGCCGATCGATGTGCTGGGACTGTCCAACGGCGCGCGCAGCGGGCTGACTGGTTTTGTAGCCGGTGTGGCACGCAGCAGTTTGGCGGCCAAAGGCGTGACCATCAACAATTTATTGCCCGGCGTGTTCGACACCGATCGCATCAAAAATATGTTGGAAGTCAACGCCAAAAAAACAGGGCAGAGTGTGGACGCGCTGGCGGACGCACGGCGCCAAAACATACCGGCAAAGCGGTTCGGCACGCCGCAAGAATTCGGCGCAATCTGTGCGTTTTTGTGCAGCCAACAGGCGGGCTATATCAATGGTCAGAACGTGCTGGCCGATGGCGGGGCCTTTCCCGGGACCTTTTAGCGGTGTACGATTCAGACTGCATCGCGAAAGGTTGAAACATGTATGTCAAGCGATTGCTTGTACTCTTGGCCTGTGGTCTGATCCTTCCAGCGGCTGCGGGTGCAGAGTCACTGCGTTACAGCGCGGTCAGCTCGTGGAACATGCCTTATGGCAAGTTCGACGGTGATCAGCTTGTCGATGGCATCATGTACGACCTTGCGCAAGCGATTGCAAAGCAACTCCAGATACCCGTTACCTTTGTCGTGTTGCCGCGCAAGCGCGTTGATGCCGCTGCCATGGGCGGCGATATCGACCTGCGGTGTTACCTAACGCCGCAATGGACTGAAGTACCGGATCAATATGTCTGGAGTGGAAAACTGTTCGAAGTAACAGATGTGATATTCGGAGCCGCAGGTTCCCCTCCTTTGCTCAACGTCGACGCTATTCCCCGTGGAACCATCGTCAGTACAGTGTTAGGTTACGGCTACTCCACACTGGCACCTTACTTTGCCAGTGGGCATCTCAAGCGCGAAGATACGGTAGACCAGGAGAAGGTAAACCTCAAAATGACTGCGGGTCGCACCCCCTACGGTTTGAGCGAGACAGAAGCACTGAATTGGTATCAGCGATTAACGCCCATGCACAGGCACTCTGATTGGCGTTTGGTCGTTTCACGGAACGATTTTCAGTGTGGTATTCCCAAAAAGGGCGCCATTGCCGCGCCGAGAATCCTCAAAGCCCTTGAGTCGATGAAAAAGTCCAACCAGTTCGAAGAGATTTTGCGCAAATACCGATAGAGTGTGCCGGCAGAAATTAAACGCCGGGCACTTGGTCCGTGGGGTATTTCCAGAAGTCGCGCAGCAAATAATTCATCGGCAAATTGAGCGAGGTGTTGTTCGGCGGAATTGGCTTCAAAAACCAGTGGTCGTAAATCGCCTGAGCCTCTTTGGACACGATCATGCGTTTCATCTCGTTGTCCAGAATGGCTTTGAACTCAGGGTCACCCTTGGGTAACATGATGGCCAAAGGTTCCACCGTTAGAAACTTGCCGATAACTTTGAGTTTTTCAGGGTGCGCACTGCTAGCAATCAGACCGTAGAGCAGCACGTCGTCCATCACAAAGGCGTCGGACTCTTTCTTCTCTACCATCTCCACCGCGCGGGCATGCTCCGGCGCTTCTTGCAAAACCAGATGCAGAACACGTTCACGGTTGATGCGCTCCACCGCCTTGATGGGCGTTGTTCCCTTGGTAGACACGATGCGTTTGCCTTCCAGGCCGACAATATCAGTTGCGGTCTCGTCGGAACGGACCATGTAGCGTGCGCCTGTGATGTAGTGGGGAACGGTAAAGGCTACGGTCTTGCGCCGTTCGGCATTATTGGTGGTGGAACCGCATTCCATATCGACCTTGCCTTGCTCCACCATGCTGATGCGGTTGCTAGGTGTCACCATCACGTATTCAACGGTCAGGCTCTTCATATCGAGTTTTTTCTTGACCGTATCGACGAGCTTTAGACACAGGTCCAGTGCATAGCCCACAGGGCGCTTGTCGTTATCCAGGTAAGAGAATGGCACCGACGACTCTCGGTAACCCAGAACAATCTTGCCGGTCGCGCGGATATGGTCTAACGTAGGCCCAGCTGTCGCAGCGGACGCGAGACACATCAGTGTAAGACCCAGCGTCAGAGGGCTCAAGCGGTGGATGATCGGTTTGCGCATGGATGGCCTTCTTGGTAGTGTTTGGTGTACTGGCAATCGCGCGTCCAACGGCGCTTTAGCAGAGTATCCGGGCGATTGGGGGGGGCGTCAAATTCAATCCGAACATGGAACTATGCGTAACAAGTATTTACAGACTTTCTGCTATCGAACTGATCAATAATGACCCAATATTCAAATCTGCGTTCGAAGCGCAGGTAATCTGGAACCTGTACCCGCCACCCATGCAAACACCGCGCCAGATTCGACACTGGTTATTTTCTACTGCCTTGTGCGTTTGCGTGATGCAGCTGTGCGCAACGGTAGCGTCTGCCCAAACACCAGCCCCCTCCGTTTACAAATTGCGAGTGGTAGGCGGCTTAGCGGGGCTGACTCAGTTTACGCGTTGGGAAGAACCTTTCTGGACCCAGGAACTGACTCGTCTGAGTGGCGGAAAGTTCAGTGCCGACATCGTTCCGTTTGACCGCGCCGGGGTTCCTGCGGCGGAAATGTTGCATTTGCTCCAACTGGGCGTGGTGCCATTTGGTACTGCCTTGCTGAGTTCGATGTCGTTGCAATATTTGCAGTACACCGCGCCGGATTTGGCGGGTCTTAATCCGGACATTTCCAGTTTGAAAGCCAGTGTGAAGGCGTTTCGCCCGTATCTGGAAAAAGCATTGCGTGATCAGCAAGGTATTGAAATGCTTGCCATTTACACCTACCCCGCGCAAGTGTTGTTTTGCAAGAAGCCGTTCGCGGGGTTGTCGGATTTGGCCGGCCGGCGTGTGCGGGTGTCGTCGGTGGGCCAGTCCGACTTTATGGGCGCGCTGGGTGCCGTACCGGTCAGCATAGCCTTCGGCGAACTCATGGGAAATTTGAAAAATGGCAATGTGGAGTGCGCCATTACCGGAACCATGACTGGCAATGTGCTGGGCCTGCAAGCCATCACCAGCCACTTGTACGCCATGCCGCTGACATGGGGTCTGGCCATTTTTGGCGCTAATCGGGCAGCATGGGAAACATTGCCACCCGATTTACGCGCGATTTTGCGGCGTGAGCTGCCGA
>JBDTAG010000224.1:0-17534 GCA_039924745.1 Rhodoferax sp. | reverse complement strand
CCACCGGGCTGATGTCGGTGCGCAGGCGGGTGTTGAGATAGTCCGCAATCTGCGTGCCCCAGAAGTGGTACAGGTCACGCCCTTTGGCATTGGTCAAACGTGTGCCCATCTCCAGCCGATAGGGCTGCATCAAATCCATGGGACGCAGGACGCCGTAGAGCCCGCTCAAGATGCAGACATGCTCTTGCGACCACGCCAAGTCTTCGTCGCACAAACTGCGCGCGTCCAGCCCGCCATACACATCGCCATCAAAGGCCAACACTGCCTGGCGGGCATTTTTGAGCGTGGCGCGCGACGACCAGGCTTGGTAGCGCGCGACGTTCAGCGCAGAAAGTTTGTCACTCAGCGACATCAGCGCGCCAATCTGCAACGGCGACTGGGTGCGCAGCAGCGCGATCAGCTCTTTGGATTGTTTGACAAACAGCGGCGCGGTGTGCGGCTGGGGCTCCAGAGGGGTTTCGTAGTCCAGGGACTTGGCGGGTGAGAGTAAAAACAGCATACGGCGGGGGCTCAATCATTCAGACGGTGGCAACCTTCATTATCGTGAAAGTGATCGCGCGCTTCTGTATCCCTTGCAAAGGCTTATAGTTTGCTTGCCCTAAACCAGATTCGAGTCACCAGCACAGCGAAAAGGAACGATCGATGTCAGTTGCACCACCCAAATACTGGTTTCCGGCCAAGCAATACGGCTGGGGTTGGGGACCACCGAGCGCCTGGCAAGGTTGGGTGGTGTTGGCCGTCTTCGCCGTATTGCTTGCAGCAAGTGCCATCGTTTTTCCGCCCACGGCAAACGCAATTGCTTTCCTCGTCTGTACCTTGGGTTTGACCGTTGCTCTCGTTGGCATCTGTTACGCCAAAGGCGAACCGCCGAGCTGGCGCTGGGGCAAAGACTAGTGGTATTTTGGGCCTCTAGCCCTCGAATACATTGCTCAATACGCTATGAAATACATAGCAAATACGATGCAACCGAAATGATGCGTCGTTGACCAGCGACAAGCCACTCAGGCCAAGACGTTCAGCAAACCACCCACAGTCGACATCGCTTGCGTCGCGGGCGGTTGGGTCTTGGACTCGGTGTTCGCCGGTGTGGGCTTGGCCGTGTTGGCTACTCTGGATTCCAGTGTCCCTATCCGGGCCCGCAGGTTTTCGATAATTTTTCGGCCTTCTGGCGTTTTGCTAGACGCGCAGCCTTGCCAATCACCCAACTGCTGCTGACAACGGGCCAATTGGGCTTGCAAGGCAACGGCGCTGCCATCGTTTGCGCCAGCACCGCCCGCGCCAGTGCCTTGTGAGATTACATAGGACTGAATAGAAGCGACCATGCCGAATTGGTCGTGCGGCCGCGACATTTCTTACACCGGATGGCAAAAACACCCCGTGCCGGCGACTCACGCTCTACGCAATATGGAGCAACTGCCGCAGCGAATCAAAGAAAATGCAGTACACCGCGATGGGCAGTGGCAAGCCCAGCAGCGTGCCAAGCATGTATTGCCGAAAACGGATGCCCGACATGGCCAGCGCGTAATTCAGCGCTGGCAGCGTTTGAAACAGGGTGCGCAGCACCACCACGATGCGGATGGGGTGGGCGTGCAATTGGGTCATGAGCCGGATTGCCAGTTTGCCTTTGAGTTGCCGCACTGCGTCGCCACCCACCCAGCGCACCGACAGAAACGTGAATGCGCACGACGTGCTGGCCGCGACATAGGTCACCACAGCACCACCCAACCGGCCCAAAATCAATACAGCGGCAGCCAGAAATATCCAGCCCGGTATTTGCACCAGGTTACCCACGACAAACAGCAGCACAAAAATGACCAAACCAGTCAATTGGTTGTCCGCCAACTCGTGCCGCAGGAACGCGAGGCTGAAATCCTCTTGCAAAGATGTCCAGTGGACCAATGCAAAAAGCGCCGCCAATAGCAGCACCACCGCCAGCAGGCGGCGGTAGCGGGACACAAGTTTGGAGATATTCACAGGAGGCCGACTCTACCTGAAACACGGCCGCAGTGGCAGCCACCAGAGGCAGGCGTGGGCGCCCATGGCAGAATGCACGCCTCTTTTGGCTATAGGTCCGGCTCCCCCCACCATGTCTACTTTTGAAATTGAAGGCGGCGTTCCGCTACGCGGCACCGTGCGTGCGTCGGGTAACAAGAACGCCATTTTGCCGATGATCGCGGCCTGCATTCTGACCGACCAAGAGATGGTGCTGGACAACGTGCCCGACATCATCGACGTGCGCCACATGTTGGATGTGGTCACCGCGCTGGGCGGCAAGGTGGAACGCAGTGGCGAACGTGTCAGCATCCACATGGCGCAGGTCAACAGCAGTGAGATCAGCCGCGAGCTGTGCAACAAGGTGCGCACTTCCATCCTGTTTGTGGCGCCCCTTTTGCACCGCACCAAGAAGGCCAAGCTCTACCCACCGGGTGGTGATGTCATTGGCCGCCGACGCCTGGATACACACTTCTATGGCTTGCAAAAACTGGGTGCGCAAGTGGTCACCAACGGCAGTTACGACTTCAGCCTGCCCACGCGACTGACGGGGGCCGAACTGTTTTTTGACGAGCCATCGGTAACGGGCACCGAGCACATCATGATGGCCGCTGCCGTCAGCGAGGGCCACACACTGATCCGCAACGCCGCATGCGAACCGCATGTACAAGACCTGGCTGAAATGCTCAATGCCATGGGCGCCAAGATCAGCGGTATTGGCACCAACCAGCTCAGCATTGAAGGCGTGCAATCGTTGCATGGCACCACGCACACGGTATGCCATGACCACATCGAAGCAGCCTCTTATCTGGCGCTGGCGGCGGCCACGGGCGGCGAGATCAAGGTCGAGGGTACCGACCTGCATGCTTACTGGATGTGCCACCGGGTCTTTGAGACGCTGGGCGTCAAAATCGAACTGTACAAAGACCACATCTACCTGCCGGGCAACCAAGCCTTGCGCATCCTGCGCGACAACAACGGCACCATGCCAGTAATTGGCGATGGCCCCTGGCCCCAGTTTGCGACCGACCAGATGAGCTGCATGATCACGTTGGCCACGCAAGTAGAAGGCAACGTGCTGTTCTTTGAGAAGATGTTCGAATCGCGCCTGTATTTTGTGGACCGCCTGATTGGCATGGGCGCCAACGCCATCGTCTGCGACCCGCACCGTGTTGTGATCAGTGGCCGATCCAAGCTGCGCGGCACCACGATGAGCTCACCTGACATCCGCGCCGGGATGGCCTTGTTGGGCGCGGCCTTGTGCGCGACCGGTAAATCGACCGTTCAAAACGCCAACATGATTGAGCGCGGTTACGAGCGTGTGGAAGAAAAATTATTGAGTCTGGGTGCGCGCATCACGCGCAAGCCCTGAAACCTCAACATTTTTGCCTTTTTTTGTGCGGCATCGTACGGACCGCACACCGCGACTTTGGCATTCTTCAAGCCTCGTGCATGGCCAACGGTTTCTAACAACCACTGGCATGCGGTTGCAAACTTTTTGAAAGCCAAATGTATGACTACAACCCGCAAAACTCTCTCGATCGTGTCCGCTGCCTGGGTTGCAGCAGCTCTGTTGGGCAGCTCGTTCACCGCCACTGCGGCAGATGAAGCGTCGATGTCTCCCAAGGCCGCCGCCAGCAAAGCCGAACGTGCTGTGTCCGATAGCTGGATCACCACCAAGGTGAAATCCGAAATCATGACCAATAGCGTGTCCAAAGCATTCAAGGTCGGCGTTAAAACCAAGCATGGCGCAGTCAGCTTGGATGGCAAACTGCCGACCCAGGACGCTATCGATTTGGTGAAGATGATTGCGGAAAAGGTCAAGGGCGTGAAGAGCGTTGACACCTCCGCACTGGTCATCGGCTAAGTAGCAGACCTGTACCCTGGGCGCAGCGCGTCTGGGGTATGGCTAAATCATTTTTAATAAATCGGGCTGTAGCCCTCGTGGAATATGGGTTTGCAGCTATTGAATAAATAGCGAGCTACGGCATAAAAACTACCGTGGTTGTGCCAACCTGCGGCTTCGCACAGCCTGCGCCAGTTCGTGCAGCACGGGCAGAGTGTCGTCAAACGCCATGCAGCCGTCGGTGATGCTTTGGCCGTAGACCAACTCTTTGCCCGGCACCACCGGTTGCGTGCCAGCCACCAGATGACTTTCCAACATCACCCCGATGATGGCGCGCTGGCCTGCAGCAACCTGCCCTGCGACATCGCGGGCGACCTCGGGTTGGCGCTCGTAACGCTTGCTGCTATTGGCGTGGCTGCAGTCCACCAGAATGGCGTTGGGTGCACCGGACTTGTGTAGCACGGCAATGGCTTCTTCAATATGGGCGGCGTCAAAGTTGGGTCCGCTACGGCTACCGCCGCGCAAGACCAGATGCCCGTGTTCGTTACCGGAAGTGGTTAGCACGGCAGGTGCACCTTCGTGGGTCAAAGACGGAAACGAATGTGGGTGCTGGGCCGACAAAATAGCATCGACCGCCACCTGAAGGTCTCCATCGGTTCGATTTTTGAAACCGACTGGCATGGACAAGCCGGATGCCAGTTCGCGGTGGATCTGGCTCTCGGTAGTGCGCGCACCGATGGCGCCCCAGGAAATCAAATCGGCATAGTACTGACCCAACGTGGTGTCCAAAAACTCAGTGGCAATGGGTAGGCCTATGTCGGTGATATCCAGCAACAGCTTGCGCGCCAAGCGCAAGCCGCGGTTAATCTGAAAACTCCCATCCAGCCCCGGGTCGTTTATCAGACCTTTCCAGCCGACGACGGTGCGGGGCTTCTCGAAATACACCCGCATCACCACCAGCAAATCCTGCGCCATAGACTGGGCCACCGGCGCCAGCTTGCGAGCGTAATCGATGGCAGATACTGGGTCGTGTACCGAGCAAGGCCCCACCAGCACCAAGAGGCGGTCGTCTTGGCCGGTGATGACCTTGGCCACATCGCGGCGCGCTTGGTGGATGGCGGCTGCGCCGGCGTCGCCCAGTGGGAGTTCGTCCTCCAGTATGGCCGGTGAAATCAGCGGACGCACGCTGCGGATTCGGATGTCTGCGGTGGATGGCATGTAGGGAAATAGCAATTTAGTCCGCCCATTCTCTCCCCAATTTTCCCAAGAAGCGGGTCTGCCCATGCACTATCATTCGGCGCAACACACAAAGCTGGGCCTGCACCTGGCGTCCAAGCCCTCAACGGTGAGACAAATTTGCCTTCTACTTCGACATTGCCAGAACCGAACAGCCTGCCACAGAATCTTTCTGCTGCAGGCAGTGGGCATTTGGACCGTATGCAGGCAGAAGTGCTGTCGTTGCAGCAGCAAGCCCAGGCTACGCAACAGTCGCTGAAGACGCTGCAAACCCACGAGGCCATTAGTCCCTACAGCGCCATCGTGTCTGAAGTACCCAGTTATTTTTCTGGGATAAACAGCACCATGCTGGGAGTGGGCTCTGCTTTGGCATTGGCTAGCGCCGTCGTTTGGTGGTACGTGTGGCGCCGCCCCCAAACCCGCTGGATCAATGCCCCGGCAGCAACTACCCCCCGAGAACCGCCGCTCAGCACCCGGGCGGCTTTGTCAGACCATGGTTTCACCCTGCACGCACCCGGAAGCACACAGCCACCAGCCGTGGTGCCAGACGACGACGCTCTGGCCTGGGACCCCAACACCGTGTCAGGTGACACGACCCAGCCTTTTGAGTCTGGATACAGTGCATTTGCGCGGCGCGATTCCAACACAGAGTTCGACCCAGAGGCGGCGGCTAGCGAAGTTACGCGTGTGCGCAAGTACCTGGCCCAAAAGCGCGAAGCGCGTGCCCTACAACAAGATCGCAGTGACAGTGCCTATGCGGAACTCGATCTGGATTTGGGCATGGATGACGCCCCTGTTACCAGCCGTGGCGAAACGCCGAGTGTGCGCGCCTGGTTAGACAGTGCGGTGGTAACCAACGCCTTTGAAGCCGAAAAGCCGGTTGGCCCTGCAGCCGATTTGGACCTGGATCTGGACGTCGGTCTCTTGCATTCACCGCAGGAGTTGCCACACCCCGCCGATGAGGACATTAGTTTTTCGCTGGTCGAAGCAGTCTCGGGAGAAAACGTAGAGCCTGCATTGGAGCCGGAGCCGGCACTTGAACCCGAACCCACCATCGAACCTGAAAAAGCCCTTACTCCGACACCTATGCCCTCTATGGAAACCGAACGCGGGCCCACACCCCAACCCCAACACTCTGGCGCCAAGGGCTATGACTTCACCATCACTCTGGCGCTGGCGCAGGAATCAGCAGCACTGGAATTGTGGACCGAAGCACGTGATCTAGCCAGCGAGGTGCTGGAATCGGACAACCCACAGCTCGTCTCGCAAGCGCTTTCGCTGCTGGAACGGCTTAACCAGTTGGAGCTGGAAGCACCCGTGGACACGCCGCCTTGGAATGGTGTCCGCTAAGGGCCTGGGCCTAGGTTAACGCAGGCTAAAGAAATCAAAACCCTTTTCACCACCAGCCCCCTCTTCAGGGTCGATATTCAGCACCACTTCATTGTTGCTTCGCTCTACCACCGGTAAAGGTGGCAAACGCATCGCGGCTGACGGGGTGCCACTCCTTTCCTCATCCGACTCGGGGTCTTGTAACTGACCGTTCTTTATGAGCGTGCGCTTCCAAGCGCCACGGTGGTGCGCGCCTACGCGATGCGCTACATCGCCCCCACCCAACAATTCAGACGGAACACCGGACGGTGCCCGCGCGGCAATCCGAACCAAACTGGCCGCTTGGCTATCGGTGGCATCGTCGTCGAGTCGTACGATGTGCTTGGCAATACCGTGCAACAGCAAAAGTTCACGAAAAGCATTTAGGTCAAAGTCCGGCTCGTAAACATCCGTAGAGTGGTGGTAGATGCAGTTTTCTATGTATTCCAGCACCCTCGGATCGGGCCACAACGCTACGATCTGGTCAATGACCTTGGGGTATTTTTCCAGCGAGCGGCCTTCATTGCCAAAGTCATCGATCACAGGGACCCGACCGGTAAACCAGTTATTGAACTCTTGGCGCATGAATTCAAATTCAGATTCGCGCCCCAGCTTGTAGTAAATTTTCAGCAAATCGAGACACACCTGGGGACTGGATTCACCCACTTGTGCGATCCGCGCTGTCAGCACATCGATGGCCCTTTGGTGCTCGCCAAGCGCCACAAAAAAATCAGCCTGTTGGCGCACGTCGAGCAAGTCTGGCGAATCAATGGTTCGCGATACACCCGAATTTGTGGAGGAAGGCTTGCGGTCTTCGCCCTGAGGTACCGGTGCCGGCGACGGCGGCGGTGGTGCCAGCTCAAAGGCATCCAGGTCGAAATCCAGTGTGGACAACGGATCAACCGGAACACTCACTTTGGCGGGCGCAACCAGTGGACTCGGGCGAACGGGCGGTTCCTTCATCCGGCTTGACGAGTCCGGCGCGGGTGCCAGATATGCAGGCGCCGTGGGACGATCGACCGGTGGTGACTTCACAATTTCGGCCAACAGGCTGTCTTGGGCATCGTCTGCACCTTGCATCCAGCTCGTTGGACGCGCGGATCGGAAATGTCGCCAAACCAGGGCTAACCCCAACAGGAGCAATAGGCATAGCGCGGCCAAAGCGTAGACCAATCCATTGGCATAGCGCTCAGACTCTGCCTTTTGTACCCGTGAGACCAGGGTCATCAGCCCCTTTTGGTTTTCAGCGGTCACTTCGTACAAGGACTTCAGGTCTTTTTCAAACGCCTTGGTTTTCGCATCTTCCAACAACAACTCTTCAGGGCTGACGTTGAGGGAATGCCACAACGCCGCAGCTTGGGCCCGAAGCGCGGCATTGTCCTGCGGCAGCGTCAACAGTTCGGGAGTGACCTGCAACACAGGGTCGCGTTCTATCGACAAATCCAGCGAATCCAGTTCGAGGTGGGGTTTGCCACGGGACGGAGCGCGGGCTTTTTTGGGGGTTTCCTTGAGCGCTTTGCTAGACACTTTGGCGTGTGCTGGCGCTCTGTACGGTGCAGCACCAGCAGCAGGCGAATTTGTCGCGGTTGAGCCTTCGGGCCCGGCAGGTCGCTCTGACTTGCTGGTCAGTGTCGAAACGGTTGCGTGGGGCGTACTCCCCACCTTCGGCAATGCAATGGCGGTGGCCGCAACTTTGGCAGCCATCGGACGGGCCAAGGGTTCTACGACGTTGGTGGCAACATCAGGGAACAAGACGTAACGCCTGGACGATTTTTGCTGGCAACCGACGCGAAGGTTCACCGTCACCACTGGCTCGTTGATCAGGACTGGTGACGTCACCCGCACAGCGCTGGTGCCGCCTAAACTGCCTTGTGCAGTGGCGTCGATACTGACCGAAATCCGCGCGGGGTCTACCAGCGTTTCACCGTAATAGACATCGGCGCCCATGCAGGCTGCCTGCAATTCATCACTGGGATCGGTTTGCAATTGCACCCGCAAATCCAGCGGTTTGCCAACAAATACAGCCCCCTGCGCACGGCCCAACGTCAGAGCTGCACAGCCCATGGCGGTGCTCAGCATGAGCACTCCACACACGTAGGCTTTGACTGTAAACGCCACTTTCATAGTGGCTGGATTCTCGCACAGGGCCTTGTTTTGCAAGGTTTGTGCGGATCAGATCCCGTTACGGCAGTGATCGACCGTGTCTTACAGCCAACACATGCCAAAACACACGTCGAATCTACTTGACCGGCTCTCAAATTGATAGCGATTGGCGATGACTGCAGTGCAATCAAGGCTTCTGCAAACGTACAAAAGTCTTGCGGAATTTGGCCACTTTAGGCGCAGCCACCGCCATGCAATAGCCTTGATCAGGGTTGCGTTCAAAGAAATCTTGGTGGTACGCCTCCGCCGGCCAGTAGTTGTTGACCGGAACCACCTCGGTAACGATGGGATGTGTATAGATACCGCTCGCCCGCATCTCAGCAATCACCTCCAAGGCCATTGCCTGTTGCTCGGAGTTGGAGAAATAGACACCGCTACGGTACTGCGTGCCCGTGTCGTTACCTTGGCGGTTCAGCGTGGTGGGATCGTGGATGGTGAAGAAAATCTCCAGCACCTCACGCGTGGAGATCTGCGCAGGGTCATACACCAGCTTAACGACTTCAGTGTGGCCGGTGCTGCCAGTGCAAACGTCTTCATAGCTGGGATTACTTGCTTGGCCATTGCTGTAGCCAGACTCCACATCCACTACACCTTTGACCTGCACATACACCGCCTCGGTGCACCAAAAGCAGCCTCCACCCAAGGTGATGGTTTGCAATGTATCGGGGGATGTCATCATGCGGGGTTCTCCATTGAAAGACCGTTGGTCGTTATACAAAGGGCGATCTTACGTGGGGTGTCAAAACCTTGTTGCACGTCTTCTTTTTGCACTAGGTTTGACTCTCATGTTTTTTGCAAACCTGCAGCTTCACGCGTGCGGCTCCAAAGGTGCAACCAAGAAGGTGTCAAGCCACGAAAGCCAGTACCGTGTAAAAGTGGCAGGCACTTCCACCTAGCACAAACAGATGCCAGACGCCGTGGCCATGCCGTATGCGCTGATCGACCACATAGAAATAAATGCCGGCGGTGTAGAACACGCCGCCTGCAGCCAACCACATGAAGCCGGTGGGCGTCAGCGCCTTCCACAACGGCACCACCGCCACCAAGGCGAGCCAGCCCATCAGCAGATAGATCACCAGCGACAGCACCCGTGCACCTTTGGCAAACCAGATTTCCTGGACGATGCCCGCCAGTGTCAACGCCCATATACCCCCCAATAACCACCAACCCAAGGCGCCACGCAGTGTCACCAACGCAAACGGGGTGTAACTCCCCGCAATGAGCAGATAGATGGAACAGGGGTCGAATTTTTGCAGCACCGCCTTGGCGCGACCGCGCATGCTGTGGTACAGCGTGCTGCACACATACAAGGCCACCAGCATGGCACCGTAGATGCTGAAGCTGACGATCTTCCAGGGGTCACCTTGCTGGGCCGCGACCACGATCAGGTAGACCGCCCCCAATAGCGCCAAGCAGGCTCCCGCCAGGTGGCTGATACTGTTGAAACGTTCACCGTGGTACATGCCGGCTCAGATCCGCGCAAACCAGGCGTTGCAAACACCGTGCGTGGTCTCCATGTGGAAGTTTTGGGTGCGAAGCGGCTGGCGGACCGGCTGCTGGCGGATAAATGTTGGCATCATGTACGCTCTATTTTCGTCTGTCCTGCGTTTTGGCACTTTCATCGCATCCATTCGGTCGTCTGTCGCCTTGACCTTGACCGTACAGGGACCATACGATAAAATAATAACCAATCAGTCATTAAATAAGTCATGTCAGATTCCTGCCCCATTTGTGAGATCTCAGCCACCGTGCGGGCCAAGCGTGAGCGCCGCAAAGACGCGCGTCCGGGCGAGTTACTGGCAGCCGCGCTGGACCTGTTTGTGGAAAAAGGGTTTGCCGGAACCCGGGCCGAAGAAGTCGCCAAGCGTGCTGGTGTGTCCAAGGGCACCTTGTTTCTGTATTTCTCCAGCAAGGAAGAACTGTTCAAAGCTGTGGTCAGGGAAAATCTTTCAGGCCGGTTCGACGAGTGGAATGCCGAGTTTGATAATTTCCAGGGCAGCACGGCTGACATGCTGCGCTACTGCGTCAAGACGTGGTGGGAGCGCGTTGGCTCCACCAAAGCGTCAGGAATCACCAAATTAATGATGAGCGAGGCTGGCAACTTCCCCGAGCTAGCGGCGTTTTACCAGACTGAAGTGATACAACCCGGCAACGACCTGCTGAAGCGCGTGTTGCAACGCGGTGTAGACCGTGGCGAATTCCAAGCCATGGACCTCCAATATGGGGTCTATGCAGTGCTTACCCCCATGCTGTACCTCGCCATGTGGAAGCATTCGCTAGGCACCTGCTTGGCCAGTAGCGAAAGTATGGACCCTGAAAAATACATCGCAGTCCACGTTGAAACACTGCTCAACGGCCTCCTGTCTCGGCCAACCGCAACTCCATGAAATGCGTCCAAGTAAAATTACTGGTTAACCGCCAACACACGCCATGGAGTATCGACAAATGAACATCGAACAAGCCCGTTTCAACATGATTGAACAGCAAATTCGGCCCTGGCATGTATCCGATGCCACCGTGCTGGAGCTGCTGTCTACCGTCAAGCGAGAAGATTTCGTTCCCCCCGCACACAAGGGCTTGGCCTTTGCCGATATGGAAATACCACTGCTGGGCACTGGCGAAGATGCCATCGCAAAAGGCCAATGCATGCTGGAGCCCCGCCTGGACGCCCGTCTGCTACAAGACTTGCGCGTGCGCCCTACTGACACCGTTCTGGAAATTGGCGCAGGATCTGGCTACATGGCTGCCATGCTCGGCAAGCTTGCGCGACGGGTTTTGTCGCTAGAAATCAATACCGACCTTGTCGATATGGCCCGCAATAACCTGCGCTATGCGGGCATTCAGAACGTAGAAGTCCGCAACGCTGACGGCGCCAAACTGGGCTCAGAGCAAGGGAGTTTCGACGTGATTGCCATGAGTGGCTCCGTCGTACAGATCCCTCAAAGTCTTCTGAGCCTGCTCAACGTCGGTGGCCGCCTGAGCGCCATCGTTGGCGAAGATCCGGTCATGCACGCCACCCTCGTGACCCGCACTAGCGCAACCGAATTCACTACCGTGCATGGCTGGGACACGTTGGCGCCCCGCCTGCAAAACTTTCCTGAGCCTTCGCGTTTCAAGCTGTAAAAAGATTCGAAATATCCATGATCGCGCAAGTACGCCCCCAAGATTTCACCCATTGGCTCCATAGTGCCCGCGCAATCGGAGAACCCATTGTGTTGGACGTGCGCGAGCCGCGCGAGTTGCAAACCGCCAGCATCACAGCCGATGGCTTCACACTACTGACGATCCCCATGGGCACCATCCCCGCACGCTTGGCCGAGCTGGATAAGCAAAGGCCCATTGCCTGCCTGTGCCACCACGGCGCACGCAGCATGCAGGTTGCCAGTTTTCTGCAAGGGCACGGGTTCGAGCACCTGGCCAATATTGCCGGGGGCATACATGCATGGTCGGTCGAGCTCGACCCCGGTATTGCGCAATATTGATTATTCCGTTTAGCTATTTCAACTTTTTACAAGCCTGAGAAACCACACCATGACACGCCCCATCGCATCATCGCGCTTTCGTCTTCTACGTTTAGCGCTCGCACTGGGTGCGTGTGTATCTTTTTCGGCTCAAGCCCAAAGTCTGGTGGATCTGTATACGGCAGCCCAAGCGTATGACGCGACCTTCCAGTCCGCCAAGTCGCAATACGATGCGTCGCTGGCAAAAGCCGACCAAGCCAAGGCCCTGATCTTGCCCACAGCGGGGCTCACGCTTAGCACGACACAGACCAATCAAGACACCCTAGCACCAGCCATCGCCGCCAACAACTTCACCTACCAAACGGATACCGGAACCGTGTCCGTGTCGCAACCTCTGTACCGTCCTGCCAATTGGGCCAGCTACGAGCAAGGCAAGAAGCAAGTGGATCTGGCCCAGGCCCAACTCACAGCTGCCGATCAGGACTTGATTATTCGCGTCAGCCAAGCCTACTTTGACGTACTGGCCGCTAACGACAACCTGGAGGTTGTAAAGAGCCAAAAAACTGCTGTGGGTGAGCAACTCGCCTCTGCCAAACGGAATTTTGAGGTTGGCACATCGACCATCACCGACTCGCGCGAAGCGCAGGCCCGCTACGACCTGGTGATCGCCCAAGAACTGGCTGCCGAAAACGACCTGTTGGTCAAATCTCTGGCATTGAACCAATTGGTGGGTCAACAAAATATCAAACCAAAGCCCCTTAAGGCCCCGCTGATTTTGAGCGCTGTGGAGCCGGCCGATGTCAACCAATGGGTCTTGCAATCGGAAGCCAACAATCCTGGCATCAAGCAACAACAAGTGGCACTGGAAGTGGCTCAACTCGAAACTGAAAAAGCCAAGGCTGGCCACAAACCTACTCTGGACCTGGGCGGCAACTACACGGCGGTATCCAACCACAACGGTTCGTCCGTCGGGGCCAATGTGGACAGCCGCGCAAATGTCACCACCATAGGTCTGAGCCTGAACGTGCCGCTGTTTGCTGGTTTTTCCACACAAAATCGCATCAAAGAGACGTTGTCTTTGGAAGATAAGGCACGCTCAGATCTGGAAGCCACCAAACGGACCGTGGCACAGGGCACCCGCACCGCCTACTACGGTGTGCAATCTGGCCAAGCCCAGGTGCTGGCGCTGCAAGCCGCCGAAGCCTCCAGCCAAAGTGCTCTGGAAGCGAACCAATTGGGCTACCAAGTGGGCGTTCGCATCAACATTGACGTGTTGAACTCGCAGAGTCAACTGTTCGACACCAAAGCCAAGCTGGCCAAGGCACGCTACGACGTGCTGGTGGGCGAACTGAAGCTGCGCCTGGCAGCTGGAACGCTCAAGGCTCAAGACCTGCAACCGATCAACAACCAACTGACTCCTTGAGCGTTATCAGGGCCTTTCGTTCGACCTGAACCAGTCGACCGACGCACTGTCAACGAACCAGAAGTGCGCGTACCGCCATGGCGGTACGCTTGGCGGCACCACCATGCTCTTGTCCTAGCGCCAACGCGGCGCTGCGGGCCTTGTCCAGATCGGATTTGGACGCAACCATGGCCAACGCTTTGGCCATGGCTTGCTCCATATCGGGCTGTGCGAACGCGGCACCGGCTTCCACCGCTAATTCTGCTGCCTGCGCGAAGTTGAAGGTGTGCGGCCCCATCACGACTGGACAACCACAAGCAGTGGCTTCGATCAGGTTGTGCCCGCCCAACGACGCAAAACTACCACCCAACAACGCCACATCTGACAGTGCGTAGTACAGCGCCATCTCACCCATGGAATCACCCAACCAGATATCAGCCTGCCCTGGGCCAGCACTCCACTGGCTGCGGCGCGACACACTGAAGCCTTCGGCTTCGCACAACGCAGCCACGGCCCCAAAGCGTTGCGGATGGCGCGGCACCAGCATCCACTGAACCGCTGTGAACGCTATGTTTTTAGTAGCTGAATCACTATATTTCACGAGGGCTAGAGACCTATTTCTCTTAAGTGATTGCAGGAAAATGGCCTCTTCGCCATCTCTTGTATTGGCAAAAACAATAACCGGCTTGGTTTGCGAACGGTGCCACTCTCGGCCTTGCTGTACCTGCGCGTTATTGGGCACCGCGTCGAACTTGAAATTGCCAAATACACCACTGACCGGTGCACCCAAGCTTGCCAGCCGCGCGGCATCAGGCGCGGCCTGTGCCCACACTGCTTGCAGACCAGCGTAGGCCGGACGTGCCAGCCATGCCAAGCGCTTCGCTGCTTTCAAAGACTTCTCACTCATGCGGGCGTTGACGAGGCACAGCGGCACATTGCGCGCCGAACAAGCGACTACCATATTCGGCCAGACCTCGGTCTCCACCAGCAAACCAATACGAGGCTGGAAATGGGTCAGGAAGCGTCCAACCGCACTGCGTGTGTCCCATGGCTGCCATACCTGCACATCGCCCGTTTGCAGCAGCGAGCGCCCCTGGGTGCGACCCGTGGCCGTGCCATGGGTCAGCAACAGACGCATGCCGGGCAGTACCGTTCGCAACTCGTCAATCAGTTCGGATGCTGCCCGGGTCTCACCCAAAGATACGGCATGCACCCACACGAAGAATTGATCTCCTTGTAGTGGAACTTCCGGCACACCATAAAAACCAAATCGCTCTTCTATGTGCTGGCCATACTCTGGCTCCTGAACCGCGCGGCGGCGCAACTTGGCGCGCACAAAGGGCTGCAACAGCCACATCAGCAAGGAATACAGAGCGCGCATACGTGTCGGCGTTGTCAGCGACAAAAAACGGGCGTATCCAAGCGCTCCCACGCCTGCCAGACCGCGTCAACATCCGGGTAAGGGCTGGCGAACACGCTAACCTGCGGCGATGCATGGTTTGCGTCAATTTCTTGTGGGCCGGTGCGCCAGGCTGTATCAAAGTTGTAGATTTGAACGTGGGGCAAACCCAGCGCCACCGCGATATGGCTTAGGCCGCTGTCCACGCCAATGACACCTGCGCATTGCGCCATGGTGTCAATTACCGCGTCCAGCGCCATAGAAGGCCACACCCACGCATCGTCCAGCTTGGCAGCAATCGCTTCACTGGTCGCTTTCTCTGCAGCGTTGCCATGTGCCAACGCGACTGCAAACCCGCTGTGATTGAGTCGCTGGCCCAGCGCAATCCAGGAAGCGATAGGCCACTGCTTGTCGGCCCGCGAACTGCCATGTACCAGCGCCACGCATGCCTTGCGCGGCACAAAGGAGTTGCCAGACCCGCCGGTCGAGGCCCAAGGCAACGCGGCATGCTCTCCCGGCCGCAAGCCAAAGTGCGCGGCGCCTTCCACCGTGTAGCCCAAAGCCTGCGCGCACACCAGCCGTGCACGCTGCACTGCATGGACATGCGGCTCCAGGCGGATGGCTACATCGGCCACCCAACGGGTTGGTGCCTCATAGCCAGAGCCTTCGGTTTGGTTAGCCATGGCGAACCGCCGGCCATGGGGTGTGGTGTGCGTCAGCCAAGACACCAAGGCGGATTTACTCAAACCTTGCAGGTCTATGACCGCGTCGTAACGCTCGGCCCGCAGCTTGTGCTTGAAGGCCCGCCATTCCGAACGCGTTTTTTGTGCGAACGGAGACTTTCGCCATTTGCGCAACGCGCAGGGAATGACCTGCTGCAAGCCTTCACAACGCTCCACCAGCGGGACAAAAGCACGCTCCACCACCCAGTCAATCTGTACACCCGGCAAGGCGCGCCGAATGTCCTGCACGGCGGGCATGGCATGCACCACATCGCCTAACGACGACAGCTTGACAATGAGAATTTTGCGCGGCGGTGGCTTCAATGCGCAGCCTCGGCAAAACTGGCATCGGGTTTGACCGAGCGCAGCAGATGCAACATGTCATCCTGGATACGGTGCAATGCCTCAGGCGTATGGCCCTCAAAGCGCAGCACTAACACGGGTGTGGTGTTGGAGGCACGTATCAGGCCAAAGCCATCCGGCCAATCCACGCGCACGCCATCGATCGTGTTGATCGTGGCAGGCGCTGCAAAAGCAGCCTTGGCAACCAGTTGCTCCACCAGAGCATGGGGCTCGCCTTCGGCACAGGCCACGTTCAACTCGGGTGTAGAAAAACTGGTTGGCAAATCATGGAGCATCGCGCCGGCATCGGCCACGCGGCTCACAATTTCCAACAGACGGCAACCGGCGTAAGTGCCATCGTCAAAACCGTACCACCGCTCCTTGAAAAAGATGTGGCCGCTCATCTCTCCACCCAAGGGAGAGTCTATTTCGCGCATCTTGGCCTTGATCAACGAGTGGCCGGTCTTGAACATCAAGGGCACGCCGCCTGCTGCTGCAATGGTTGGAGCCAGGCGCTGTGAACACTTCACGTCAAAAAGAATGGTTCCACCTGGCACGCGGCTTAGCACGTCGCGGGCGAACAGCATCATCTGGCGGTCTGGGTAGATGTTGGTGCCGTCTTTGGTGACGATGCCCAGGCGGTCGCCATCGCCATCAAACGCCAAGCCCAACTCCGCATCACCTGACTTGAGCGCGGCGATGAGATCCTTCAAGTTCTCGGGCTTGCTCGGGTCTGGATGGTGGTTGGGGAAATTGCCATCCACCTCGCTGAACAGCTCCGACACTTCGCAGCCAATGGCGCGCAGAATGGCCGGGGCCGACGCACCGGCCACGCCATTTCCGCAATCCACCACGATCTTGATCGGGCGGGCCAGCTTGATGTCGCCCACGATGCGCGCGCGGTAAGCAGCCAACACATCGGCGGTCTGGCGCGCACCACCAGATTTGAGCACCCAGCTTTCGGACCCCATGGTCTTGCGCAAATTCTGAATGTCGTCACCATAAATAGCGCGACCGGCCAGCACCATCTTGAAGCCGTTATAGTCTTTTGGGTTGTGGCTACCAGTGACTTGTATGCCGCTGGCGCACAGCGTGTTGGCTGCGAAATACAGCATGGGGGTAGTCACCATGCCGACGTCGATGACGGTGATTCCGGCGTCTTGCAGGCCGGCCATCAGCGCCTCGGCCAACGCCGGGCCACTCAAACGGCCATCGCGCCCCACGGCCACCGAAGACTGCCCCTCGGCTAATGCAACAGTGCCAAAGGCCCGACCTAGACCGCGTGCAACATCCTCATTGATGGTGGTCGGCACGATGCCGCGAATGTCATAGGCCTTAAAGATGCTGGGAGAGACTTGCATTGAACCTGATTTCCCTATGGAGTGCGTGATGCGCGACCCGCCAAAACACATACGACGGGACTGACCGCGGCATTGTAGGCGGGCCAATAGCCGGGGCATCATCATGCCAATGCAATGTAGAGAGCAAATGATCTGTCCGGTGCTGTAGCAAGTAACCTGTCCGGTTTTAGGAGGTGCCATTGGATGCACCCAACCTGAGCCGGGCGCACTTGATACAAGGGACCCGGATCATGCGATTTCAA
>JBDTAG010000223.1:0-2878 GCA_039924745.1 Rhodoferax sp. | reverse complement strand
TGCCCGCCCTCAGACCCAAAGCCTGCACTGGCACAACGTCCGCACCATGCAAGGCCACCAGCCCATGCGCGGGGCGTACGAAACTCACACTGCTCCAGCCCGGCAGTTCGCAACCTGACTCCAATTGGTAAGTCATCACCTTGGGAATAGGCAGCTTGGCGATCGCGTCTTCCAACGCTTTTTGCAGGCCAGTCAACAACGTCGCACCTTTGACGGTGCTGTCGTAGAACAAGGCTTCGGCCTTGCCATCCATCACCCGCTTTAGCCCTGCAACAGCAGATGCATCAGCACCTAGAGCCTGCAGTTTCTTCAGCAACGCGGGACTGGCGTTGCCAGATGCATCCAGGCCTACCGCAACCGGCATCAGTTTTTGCGTTACGGCTTTGTCTGCGGCCTGCGCAGCTACAGCTGTGACATGTACGGCCAAGCGGCGTGGCGTTGCGAAGTGCGTGACTACTGCATCAGCTGCCGCCAAGCCTTGCGACTTGAGCGAATCAGCCAGTACTGAAGCAAACGCCTCGCCGAGCTTTTTGAGCGCCTTGGGTGGCAGTTCTTCCACGAACAGTTCGACTAGAAGGTTTTGGGTTGTCATTCTTGTTCTCTCCGTGCGCTTACGCAGCCTTCTTCGTCGTCGTGGCCATCGCCATTTGTTCCACCCATTCGCGCGGTGCCAGCGGGAACCCCAGGCGTTCGCGACTCTCGTAGTAACTCTGCGCCACGCTGCGCGAGATGTTGCGGATGCGGCCAATGTAGGCGGCGCGCTCGGTCACGCTGATGGCGCCGCGCGCATCCAGTAAGTTGAAGCTGTGCGCGGCCTTAAGCACTTGCTCGTAGGCGGGCAGTGCCAGCTGCTGTTCGATCAAATGTTTGGCTTGCTTTTCATGCGCGGTGAATGCGGTGAACAAGAAGTCGGCATCGCTGTGTTCGAAGTTGTAAGTCGATTGCTCGACTTCGTTTTGCTTGTACACGTCGCCATAGCTCAGGCCGTTGGTCCAGGTCAGGTTGTAGACGTTGTCCACGCCCTGCAGGTACATCGCCAGACGTTCCAACCCGTAGGTGATCTCACCGGTGATGGGTCTGCAGTCAATGCCTCCGACTTGCTGGAAGTAGGTGAACTGCGTGACCTCCATGCCGTTCAACCACACCTCCCAGCCCAGACCCCAGGCGCCCAACGTCGGGTTTTCCCAATCGTCTTCTACAAAGCGGATATCGTTTTTTTTCAGGTGGAAGCCCAAGGCTTCAAGGCTGCCCAAATACAGCTCCAGAATGTTGCTGGGCGCGGGCTTCAATACGACTTGGTACTGGTAGTAGTGCTGCAATCGGTTGGGGTTTTCGCCGTATCGGCCATCCTTGGGGCGGCGGCTCGGTTGCACGTATGAGGCTTTCCACGGCTCAGGGCCAAGGGCACGTAAAAATGTGGCGGTGTGTGAGGTGCCCGCACCGACTTCCATGTCGTAAGGTTGCAGTAGCGCGCAGCCCTGATCGGCCCAATAGGCCTGCAATTTCAGGATGATTTGTTGAAATGTGAGCATGCCCTGATTTTACAGGGCCGAATCCCTTAGATCGCCCTCTTCCTCTGAGCGCGCACGGCTATTAAAACTATAGCAAGTGCGATAAGCCAAATGGGCCACAAGCCAAACCGCGCTACCCACCAAGCAAACGGTGTCGTACCGGTACGACCTTGCACCTCGCCTACCAGCACGCCGCGGGTGGAACGTGGCAGAGATGCCGTAACCCGTCCGGTGTGGTCAATGATGACTGTAGCGCCCGTGTTGGTAGCGCGCAGCATAGGGCGCTCGAACTCTAGCGCGCGCATGCGGCTGATTTGCAAGTGCTGATCTATAGCAACGGAATCGCCAAACCAACCGATATTGCTGACATTTACAAAAATAGTGGGCGCATGGGCAGCATCCAGAAAACGTGCGCCGAGCTCTTCGCCAAACAAATCTTCGTAACAAATGTTGAGCGCCAACCGTTGGCCCAACCAGGGATAGGATGGCTGACCAATGGCTCCGCGATTGAAATCGCCTAGGGGAATGTTCATCATGCGGGTAAACCACTTAAACATGGGTGGAATGAACTCCCCGAACGGCACCAGATGGTGCTTGTCGTATCGCCATTCCTGCTTTTGGTTCGGACCGAAGGCAAATACCGAGTTGGTATAGCCTTCGTCCGGGTTACCCCAGGGAGAGCCTACTAAAGCGGCTTTGCCACCTTTTGAGAATCGTGACACAAGCGCGGCCCAATAGCCTTCTGGCAAGTCTTGCGGGAGTATTGGCAGAGCCGTTTCGGGCGCCACAACCAATTCGGTGGTCGCTCGGTTGAGCTGGTCGCCGTACCACTGCAGTGCCAAAGGAACACCTGATCCCGATTGGAATTTTTCGTCTTGGGGAATGTTGCCTTGCAGCAGAGTTACCGATAGTTTGCCTGCGGCATCGGACCACGGGGGTACGATCGCGGGAGCCGCCATACCCAAGCCTAGTAGGGCGGCAAGGGCGATCCGCAAAGCCTTACCGCTGCGTACTGCGAGTACGACCCCTGCTGATAGCCACGCTGCAAGCGCCCCCACGCCGTAGGATCCTACCCAGGGTATGTAGCTTGCGAGCGGGCCTGTCAATTGAGCATAGCCAATGGCTCCCCAACCGAACCCTGTGAGCCATGTCCCTCGCGCCAATTCGGCCATTACCCACAGGGCAGCAAAGAGCAGACTGGCTAGCACGGGGTTATTCCCCCTTAGTCTCCAATACAAAGCGCATGCCGCCGCGTAATAGAGTCCAAGAGCAGCAGCTAGCGAAACTATGGCGAGTGCGGTCACCACACTATTGAGGCCCGCAAACGTGTGCATAGAAATGTAGAGCCACCAGAACGTAGCGCAAAG
>JBDTAG010000222.1:0-4970 GCA_039924745.1 Rhodoferax sp. | reverse complement strand
TGGTCAATTGCGCCGAGGGGCTGGCCAACAGCTGCAGCTTGCTTGCAACGATGGTTGCGTTTACACCGCGCGCCGCACCGTTCAAGGCTATGTTCCCAGTCGCTTTGAGCGTGCCGCTTCCACCTTGGAACTCCACACGTTGCAGTTCCACAATATTGTTGACCAGGCGCAGGCGTGCAATGCCATCCGTCAGGTGTACACCCTGGTCGTACAGTGTCAGGCCCAGACTGTCTCCGGTTACAGTACCCGAAAAAACTGGGGCTCCAAGCGTTCCTGTTGCCGTAATATCCATGGCTGCAGTTCCGACCAAAGCAATCCTTGGTCCAGCCAGCGCAGCTATGGTTTGCAGACTTGGAATCGACGCGGTCATGTGCCCCGAAACCATTGAGCTCGGGGTGATGGCGAGCCTTCCGCTTTCTCGTTGCAGCGCTATCTGTCCTTTTACGTCGACTGTTCCAATGCGTGTCGCACTGGCTTGGGCGCTTATGTCGATGTGATTGGCCTGTAAATCGGCGCGTACAGTCACGGGTCCCAGTCCGAGCGCACTCTGGCCGTTCACACGTAAGTCACCCTCTCTTCGGCTGAACTCGATAAACCCTTCGGCTCGGTCAGCCAGTGTCAATTTCCACCGACCGTCGACCACCAAATCGGTGGAAAAATTGGGTGCCTGGCCGGTGAATTGCTTTTGCAAGGCTATGAGTTGGGCCAGTTCAAGTGAGCTTATGCTGCCTTCAGAACGCACCAGGTCATCGCGGTAAACCAAACCTTTTAGGTCGATAGAAGCGTTTGCTATTTTCATGCGACCGGCGCCTAGCTCCAAGCGACCAAGTCCAATCGCCACTGTCAGGGGCGCTTCCAAGTGTAGACGCGGCGATGTTTGGTTCTCTAAGGTGCCAAGCACACCTTTCCACGACAACGCTTGTGCCTCTTCGTATAACTGCCCCGTTGCAGCCAGCGCCATCTTGATCGCCTGACCGTGAAGCTTGCCATCGGCGTCAACGCGAATGGTGTGCTTGGCGTACGTGCCCTCTATGCCCGCATGGAGCTGGCTGAGGATCAGGTCGGCACTTTGCAAGCCGCGTGCATTCAAGTCCAGGCGCACCTGCGCTTGCGGATCCTTGCCCGGAACACCTTGTGTATGCGCTTCCCCTGACAGCCACGCAAGCCTGTGCGTTCCAAACGCAAGTCTTTCTGCCTTGTAGTTCGCATCGATGATCGGTCGGCTGAGTGTCCCGGCGATCTGGGCATGGACATGCAGCAGTCCGGCCAGGCCAAAACCCAATCTGTCCAGCGCAGGTGCATCCACATCCAGGTTCAATCGGTCGTTCGCGGCGCCAAAGCTTCCTTTGATGCGCGCAGAGTTTCCAGCAATGGAGAGCTCAGCATTGCTGGGGAGCACCCGTTGGCCAACGATGTTGATGGTCCCACCACCCGTCATCGCAAGCCCGTCATATTGACTATCGTGCACATTGAATTTGACCTTGGCGCTGAGCGTCGGTTGAAGTGCGCCCTGAGCATCGAAATCGGCATTTATCCGCGCAGTGCGGGTTTTGAACTGCTGTACCGACGTAAAAAATTGTGCGGGATTGAATTCGCTAAAGTTACCTTGGATCTTGTAACTGGCTTGCGCATCGCGCGCCACGGTAGCGCTCAGACTGAGCTTTGACGTGCCAGCGCTCAGCTGCGCTGAATGCAGGGCAATGGTTTTGGGCGTCAATGTTGCGCTGGCCGAGATCGACAACGCTGGCTCGACAAGCTCCACTTTTACTTCTTGCGTGTCACCCGCGAATTGCACGCTGAGCGGGCCGCTTAACCGTGTGGTCTTGAGCTTGTTGTGCAGTGCATGCAAATCCAATCCTTTGGCTTGTAGATTGAATGCACTACTTGCTTCGGGATGAATTTCACCGCCACCGGTGAGTGTGGCCTTGCCCATCAACTGAATCGTCAATTGGCGAAGCAGTTGGTGTTTCACATTCAAGACTACGTCTGCTGTTGCAGATTCCAGTGGGACTAAACCCTGGTCTATGGCACCGGGTTGCGCATTGCGAATCGAAACTGGGCCCGTGACGGTGAGCTGCGACAGATCGCCGGTGGTGTCGCCCGTTGGCATGAGGTCGGCGTGCAGTTCCAACTTCGCTTGTGGCCACTTGGGATTTAATTGGTGTGGGTCAAAGCCGCGGATGGCGACCCAAGCGCTGCGTACCGGTACAACTGCGAAAGGCGATGCGTCGATGCTTGCCTGTCCGTCCAATTGCTTACCCTTGGCATCCATTTTTATGCCGAGGGCCCGTAGTGTGCCGATCAGTTGGGCATTTGCTTCGTATGAATTTTCACCATCCTTGGCGGTGAGTTTGACGTTTCCTGCAACATCGAAAGGCGCCGTGGCAGCTAACCGAAGTGCGCCGGTCACCAAACCGAACGGCGTGGTCGCATGTTCCAGTACAAGCCTATGGGCTACGTGGTCGTAACTGGCATTCAAGTCAATGTCGTTGAACTGGGTGGTGTTCGCATTCTGTCGAATCACCAGTTGTTGGATGCTTGCACTTCGCAAATCAATAGCCAACGGCAAAGTCAATTGTTTGGGCATTGCCATTGGGAGGGCAGGCACAGGCAACAGCGTTACGTCCACCGCGCCAAGCCGCAGGTAGGGCACCGACAAGCGCAATGGTGAACGTTGCAGGTGCCAGCTAGCGTTGATCTTGTCCACGCTGACGCGCGTGGTTTCGTTTTGGTACACGACATTGCGCAATTGCAAACCGTCGGCAACGGTTCCCCCCAGAAGCGCTCCAGACAATTGGCCAGGCACCAAACGAGACGCAGCCTGCCACAGTAGTCGCGTACCCCATTCTGTCTTAACACTGAGCGCTACCGAGACAACCAGCAACACAGCCAGTGCTGCTAGCGCGCCCACACACCACGCCAGCCAGAATGTGAAACGGTGCTTGCGAGAGATGGGATGAGAAGACGGCGTAGATGCGTCTGGGGGTTGTACCGATGTCAGAACGCAACTCCAAAAGACAAGTGGGGGCGAATTTGCTTTTTCTGAAACCCATAGGCTATATCAAGCCGGACCGTGCCCACCGGGCTGCGCCAACGCACGCCAACGCCGACAGCATGAAAGAGTGATTTGTCTTGCCAGGTGTCAGCCGCGGTACCCACGTCATAGAACGCAGCGCCACCCCAGTCCGCCGACAACCAGTGTTGGTATTCGGCGCTAGCCGCTGCGAGGTACCGCGCCGGATAGACCGTTCCGTTGCGTTCGTTGCCGATGCTTTGAAAGTCGTAGCCACGAATCGATTCGGTCCCGCCCGCGCGAAACAACAATGACGCCGGAATGGCAGCGTTGTCTCCTGTAGACCATACTGCACCCCCATCTGCACGCAGGACGATCACATCACGTTTGCCCATCGGTACGTATTCATGCAGTTTGGCGTGGAGTCGGACAAACGTTTGGTCGCTCAAAACGCCTTTGAATGCCACACCACCTTCCAACGAGATCACGTGCCCCTTGCGTGGGAAAACCAAGTTATCCACCGCACGCCAACTCCTGTCGGTTCCGAACACCAGCGCTTGGTGGGTACCGGGTTGCACAAAGGTTTCAGGTGGCGGTGTCGCACCGTCGATTTGCTCCAGTTGGTCACTGTAATACTCCAGGGAATACGCCGTGTCGCGGGTGTCCGTAGAGTGTGCACGACGCAGACCAAGGCGCTGACTACGAAGATCGATGCCTTCAACTGCCGTGCGCTCGAACGAGCCGTGCAGACTGTCGACAGTGCCGCCTGGTGCTGGTGGCAGCGCCAGTTGCACCGAGCCTTGCTGTCGGCGTTCGTCAATATCGAGCTTGCCGTCAAAGACCCATGCACGACCCAGTACGTTGTTGTGAGAATACAGCCCTCCGACATGGGCGCCGCCATCCGTTGTGTAACCCATGCTGCCACGAACCCGCTGAGTAGGGTATTCAGTGACCTGAACGTTCACAGGCGCCTCGGTTGCATGGTCAGTATCGCGGGCAATATCAATCACCACATTGCTGAAGTACGGTGTCTTGAGAATTTGCCTCTGTAGCTCCAGCAAACGCGCAGTGCTGTATTCCTCCCCGACCGACAGAGGGTTGACGTTGTAAACGATGCTGGCGGGGTAGCGCTGCGTGCCACTTACCTTCAATGCCCCTAGTGTGAACAACGGACCGCTGTCGTACGTGACGGCCAATTCGGCAACATGCGCATCCGCCAAAATGCGGGCTTGTGAATCCGCAATACGTGCCGAAGGATAGCGAAGCTCTTGGAGCATCTGCAGGCCGTCTTGTTTGGCTGCAGCCCATTCTTCTTGACGAAACGCCTGTCCAGAATGCATCGACCAGCGCTGTCGCACAGCATCGACCTGCGCCAGAGACTGTGACTGCGCAGCACCTTCGACCTGCACATCCACTGCTGAAACAACAGTTCTGGGGCCAGGGTCCACGTTGATGCGTATCGTTGTCGTGTCACCCGCATGATCGGTCTGGACCGTAGTTACCGGTGAGAAAAATCCCTCTGTTGAAGCCAATTGCACGACCTGCTCCGATACAGTGGCGATCATGAAATTCAACTGGTCGGCATTGATATCTGTGCGGCTACTGAAACGTACCACGTCAAGATGTTCTGTCAGCAAATCCTTTAACGCGGCAGGCGCGCTAACGCTCACCTCGTACGCTTGCGTCGAGAAGCTTGCTGAACAGGCTAGGAAGAAGGTCAGTATTAACGGAAGAGCGCGCGAAGCGGCAGGCACCAAATAGGGCATTCGGTGCATGGTAGCAACATTTTTGCGCCACCACCCTGTGGCACCATAATAGGCATTTGTTCGACACCCCATTGCGATTTTCACTACCATGGTTGACACCACGATTGCCTTTGCTGATTTCACAGGAAGCACGGGTTTGTATGAAACCTTGGGCAACTCCAAGGCCGCCGAGACCCTTACACGCGCTACCC
>JBDTAG010000221.1:0-6548 GCA_039924745.1 Rhodoferax sp. | reverse complement strand
GGACGAGAAAAGGGGAATTGGTCAGTTGCACGCGTTCCGAACACGCTGCTTCGGATCAGTTGGGCTGTACGTTTTGCGTAGGTAAAGGAGGAGCCCGCACAGCGGGCGGGGGACACGCAGCAAAACGTGCAGCCCAACTGATCCCCCAAAGCCTATCGCCCAGCAAACTCCCACAACCGCTGGTTCGCAAACACCGCATCCGGATACTGCGGTTTCCCCCGCGACCCGTTGTACCGCCCGAGAGCCAAGAAAAGATCGCCTTTCTCTCGGTCCAGATAGTGCCGCAATATCACACAACCAAAGCGCAAATTGGTCTGCATATGGAAGAGCTTGCCCGCATCGCCATCGCCCAACGCGCGCGTCCAGAACGGCATCACTTGCATATAACCCCGCGCGCCGACCACTGACACGGCGTACTTGCGAAAATTGCTTTCAACCTGGATCAGGCCCAACACCAGTGACACGTCCAATCCAGCGCGCTTGCTCTCGTACCAGACGGTTTCCAAAAACTCTTTGCGGGTTTCGAAATCCTTCTTTTTCTTGCTCAGCCGCTCGCTCATGGCGCCCAGCCATCGCAGGTAATACAGACGCGCCTCTGTGCTGCTGAACTCGGGAATGGGCGGCGCCGCGTTGCGAACGGCACTGCCAAGCGCCGTTCGCACGGAGTCGATCAGCGGCTCTTCAATCTGGCCACCGGCCCAGGCATGCTCACCAATTGATAGCAGTCCAAGCCCAATCAACGAGGGCAACAGGCACTTTCTTCTCGTAACACCTACCGCAAGCGCACCTTCGACAGCCGATACTCCCGCTTTCACGCCAACCGTCATACCGCCAATTTGGAGCGGACCAGCGCTGCCGCTTCGGCCAGCACGACCTTGGTGGCTTCGGTGTCGCGGCGGTGCTGGTACTCGACCACGCCCTCTTTGAGCGTGCGGTCGCCAATGGTGATGCGGTGGGGCACGCCAATCAGTTCCCAATCGGCAAACATGGCGCCGGGGCGCTCGTTGCGGTCATCCAGCAGCACGTCTACACCGGCGGCCAGCAGTTCGGCGTAGAGCGCGTCGGCGGCAGTCTTGACTTCCGGAAAACGGTCCGGGCTGATGGGGCACAGCACCACGGTGAAAGGTGCCAGCGCGTCGGGCCAGATGATGCCTTTGTCGTCATGGTTTTGCTCGACCGCAGCCGCAGGCAGGCGGGTGATGCCGATGCCGTAGCAGCCCATCTCCATGAATTGGGGTTTGCCGTTGGTGTCCAAGAAGGTAGCGTTCATGGGCTTGCTGTATTTGGTGCCAAGCACAAACACATGGCCCACCTCAATGCCGCGCTCGATGGCCAGCACGCCCTTGCCGTCTGGCGAAAGGTCGCCCGCTTTGACGTTGCGAATGTCGGCTACCAAAGTAGGCTCGGGCAGGTCGCGACCCCAATTAACGCCAGTGGTGTGGAAACCTTCTGCATTGGCACCGCAAATCCAGTCGGACATGACCGCAACTTCGCGGTCCACCACCAACTTGACTGGCTTCTGCAGGCCGATAGGGCCCAAGTAGCCGGGTTCGCAGCCAAAGTACTCTTCCACTTCGGGTAGGGTCGCAAATCGGAAATCCTCCAACCCGGGCACTTTGCCAGCCTTGACTTCGTTCATGTCGTGGTCACCGCGCAGCAGCAGCAGCCAGACCTGGGTCTTGACGACATTGCCTTTGTCATCCTTGGCGTCTGTCGCCAGCACAAGGGACTTGACCGTGGATTGCAAGGAAACGCCCAGCAACTCAGCCACGTCCTCGCAGGTACTTTTACCCGGCGTGGCCACCTTGGTCATGCTTTGCGTCGCAGCCGCACGCGGGCCCATAGGCGCCAGCGCCTCTGCCTTTTCCATATTGGCGGCGTAGCTGCTATCGGGGCAGTAGACGATGGCATCTTCGCCGGTGTCGGCAATCACCTGGAATTCTTCGCTCAAATCGCCACCAATCGCCCCGCTGTCCGCAGCCACCGCGCGGTAGCGCAGGCCAAAGCGGTCGAAGATGCGGCGATAGGCACCGCTCATGGTGTCGTAGCTCTTCTTGGCGGCGTCCAGGTCGCGGTCGAAGCTATATGCATCCTTCATCGTGAACTCGCGTCCGCGCATCAGGCCAAAGCGGGGGCGGCGTTCGTCGCGGAACTTGGTCTGGATCTGATAAAAATTCTTCGGCAACTGCTTGTAGCTTTTGATTTCCTGACGGGCAATGTCAGTAATCACTTCTTCGCTGGTCGGCTGTACGATGAAATCGCGGTCATGCCGGTCCTTGATGCGCAGCAGCTCGGGGCCGTTGGTCGTGAAACGACCGGTTTCTTGCCACAGCTCAGCGGGTTGAATCACCGGCATGGTCAACTCAACCGAGCCCGCACGGTTCATTTCTTCACGAACAATGGCTTCGACCTTGCGGATCACGCGCAGTCCCATGGGCATGTAGGTGTAAATGCCAGCACCCAGTTTCTTGATCATGCCGGCACGCATCATCAGCTTGTGGCTGGCGACTTCGGCGTCGGCAGGCGCCTCTTTAAGGGTGGAAATGAAAAATTGGGATGCTTTCATGGGGTGACTCGCGAAACTTCAGAGGCCCTCGCCCTTGATACACGGCACTTGCTGTGCATAATGAACGAAGTTTAAAAATTGGGGTTTGATTATGCTTGACCGGGACGGCTTTCGGCCGAACGTCGGCATCGTCCTGCTCAACCAGAAAAATCAGGTATTTTGGGGCAAACGCATACGAACCCATTCGTGGCAGTTTCCGCAGGGTGGCATTGACCGGGGCGAAACCCCCGAACAGGCCATGATCCGGGAATTGCACGAGGAAGTGGGGCTCCATCCGGAGCATGTGAGCATAGTTGCCCGTACCCGAGACTGGTTGCGCTACGAGGTGCCGGACCGTTTTATCCGCCGCGACGCGCGCGGCCACTACAAAGGCCAGAAGCAAATCTGGTTTTTGCTCAAGTTAATAGGGCACGACTGGGATTTGAACCTGCGTGCCACCGACCACCCCGAGTTCGATGCCTGGCGTTGGAACGATTATTGGGTGCCGCTGGATGCGGTTGTCGAGTTCAAACGGGGGGTTTATGAAACCGCCCTGACTGAGCTCGCGCGCTATTTGCCACGCACTGAGCCGCGGAACCGATATTTGCGCCAAGGTCTTCGCCCCCATGATTTATCGCACGATGCGATGGGTGGTGACCACCAACATGCTATCGACATGCAGCATCAGCACGAAGCTCCCCAAGAACCAATCGTAGGTTCGCCCGACATAACCACAGACCAGCACCACGGAAGCAAGCATGGGATTTAAATATATTGCCGGTATGTTGATGGTTTTGACTGCGACCGCCGTCTGGAGCCAGACTCCACCAGAAGTACCGGAATGGGCCGAGGAAAATACACCCCCACCGCCGACCTATTCAAAGGACAAGCTGATTCCGATCGAGATGCCGTCATATGTAACGCTGCGGGTTGGTGTCGATCCAGAAACACTGAGTGTTGGTGCTACCGATGGTGTGCTGCGCTATGTGGTCGTATTGCGTAATGCGTCTGGATCTACCAACGCGGCTTACGAGGGCATTCGGTGTACGAGCGGTGATGTAAAAACCTATGCCAGAGCGGGTTCTGACGGCAAATGGATCACGGTGCAAAACGCAGACTGGAAATCCATGACCGACAACCTTCCATCACCCCATGCCTACGCTATCGCAAGGCAGGGTGGATGCGATGGCCGTACGTCCAGCAAGCGCGAAGATACGCTGCGAGCGTTGAGGCGGCAGACAAAGTCATACGACTGACTGCTTGGGTCGGAGTTATCGCGTCAACACCAGGTTGTCGCGGTGTAGCATCTCTGGTTCGGCGGCATAACCCAGTAGTTTTTCGATATCCGCGGACGGTTTTCGACATAGCAAACGCGCTTCGGAGCTGGAGTAATTAGCCAAGCCGCGAGCAAACTCTGCGCCACTGCTGTCGCGCACGGCGATCACATCGCCGCGCGAAAAGTCGCCTTCTACGCTCACCATACCAATAGGCAGCAGACTTTTACCCTCCGCTCGCACCTTGACGGCTGCACCATCGTCTACCACCACAGCGCCACGCATTTGCAAATGGTCAGCCATCCACTGCTTGCGGGCCTGGTTTTTCTGGGTTTGGGCGACCAATAGTGTGCCAATGGCTTCGCCCTGGCTCAGTCGGATTAAAGCATCGCGCTCTCGACCCCAGGCAATAACGGTGGACGCGCCCGAACCTGCAGCACGCTTTGCAGCCAGTATCTTGGTGATCATGCCGCCACGGCCCAGGCTGGAACCTGCGCCACCGGCCATAGCCTCCAGCTTTGCATCGCCTGCATGGGCTTCGTGCACAAACTCGGCGGCAGAGTCCTTGCGCGGGTCAGCAGTGAATAAGCCTTTTTGGTCCGTCAAAATAACCAATGCGTCGGCCTCGACGAGGTTGGCTACCAAAGCACCCAAGGTGTCGTTGTCACCAAACTTGATCTCGTCGTTAACGACGGTGTCGTTCTCGTTGATAACCGGCACCACCCCCAGCTTAAGCAAAGTGAGCAATGTGGAGCGCGCATTGAGATAGCGCTCCCGGTCTGCCAGATCGGCGTGGGTCAGCAGCACTTGGGCACTGCCCAAGCCATTGAGCTTCAGCTTGGTCTCGTACATTTGGGCCAAACCCATTTGCCCAACTGCCGCTGCTGCCTGCAATTCCTGTATCGCTTTGGGACGCGTAGTCCAACCCAGTCGTTTCATGCCTTCGGCGATGGCGCCACTAGAGACCATGATGACCTCGCGCCCATCGCGCATGAGGTGGGCCATCTGGCGGCACCATTCGCCAATGGCCACTTCGTCCAGACCTTGGCCATCATTGGTCACCAGACTAGAACCTACTTTGACCACAATACGTTTGGCGTCACGCAACGCCATAGAGCTAGACATGTTTAACATTTTGGGGCTGTAGCCCTCGTCCGCATTGGGTAGGTAGCTACTATTTTGATAGTGAAATTAGGCGTCCGGTGCATTCACAAAGCGCGGGTCTATGACCTCGGGCGTTTGCTCGGCCATCTGTTGAGCCTTGACGTGTTTGTAGATTTCTTTGACCAGTGACTCACAGCCTTCACGTGTCAGTGCCGAGATTTCAAACACTGGACCTTTGAACTTGAAACGTTTCACAAAGTCTTTGATCACCGCCACACGCTCGTCCGCATCCACCATATCGAGCTTGTTCAGCACCAGCCAACGGGGTTTTTTGTACAAATCGGTGTCGTACTTTTTCAACTCATTGACGATGGCCTTGGCCTGTGCCACGGTATCCACCCCCTCGTCGAACGGGGCCATATCCACAATGTGCAACAGCAACCGCGTACGGGTCAGATGGCGCAGGAATAGATGTCCCAGACCCGCGCCTTCGGAGGCACCTTCGATCAAACCGGGTAGGTCAGCGACCACAAAGCTTTGCTCTGGGCCGACACGAACTACACCCAAGTTGGGGTGCAGCGTAGTAAAGGGGTAGTCAGCAATACGTGGACGTGCGTTGGAAATTGCGGTGATAAAGGTGGATTTACCAGCATTGGGCATGCCCAGCAGGCCCACATCAGCCAACACCTTCAGTTCGAGCTTGAGGCTCTTCTTCTCACCTGGCCAACCAGGTGTCTTCTGCCGTGGAGCGCGGTTGATGGCACTCTTGAACCGCATGTTGCCAAAGCCGCCGTCTCCGCCCTTGGCGATGGTGATCACATCGCCCGGGTTGAGCAGTTCAAACAGTATTTCACCAGTCTCGGCGTCTGTGATGATGGTGCCGACCGGCATTTTGAGCGTGATATCGTCACCCGCTGCACCAAACATGTCGGACCCCATACCATGCTCACCGCGTTTGGCGTCGTGACGACGCGAAAAGCGGAAATCAACAAGGGTGTTGAGGTTAGAGTCCGCGACCGCGAACACGTGGCCACCACGGCCGCCGTCGCCGCCGTTGGGGCCGCCAAATTCTTTGTATTTTTCATGCCGAAACGAGACGCAGCCCGCCCCGCCGTCCCCAGCAGAGATATCGATATAGGCTTCGTCTACGAATTTCATGATTTAAAACGTGTTTATAAACGAAAAACCCCGCGCTTTAGGCGCAGGGTTTCTGTGGGAGAGTCACCGCAGATTAAGCTGCAGTCACATTCACCGTGTGTTTGTTCAGTGCACCTTTGGTGGTGAACGAGACATGGCCTTCTGTCAGCGCGAACAAGGTGTGATCCTTGCCGATGCCAACATTGGTGCCGGGGTGGAACTTGGTACCGCGCTGACGCACGATGATCGCACCGCCGCTAACCAATTCACCGCCAAATTTCTTGACACCGAGCATTTTGGGCTTTGAATCGCGCCCGTTTCGCGTAGAGCCGCCGCCTCTTTTCTGTGCCATGACCTTATCCTACGATGGCGCCGATTTGCAGTTCAGTGAACAGCTGGCGGTGACCTTGACGTTTTTGATAGTGCTTACGACGGCGCATTTTGAAAATGCGCACTTTGTCGTGCTTGCCCTGTGACAGTACTGTGAC
>JBDTAG010000220.1:0-2501 GCA_039924745.1 Rhodoferax sp. | reverse complement strand
CATGCCACGCGCCGTTGAGAACGGTGTCACGCAGGAAGAGCTCATCGAGGTCGTTACGCAGATGGCTTTCTACGGCGGTTGGCCCAACGCAATGTCAGCGATCACTAAGGCTAAGGAACTCTTCGGTTCCACCCCGTAATCCTAAATTCACTACTAAGGAAAATTATGTATCTCAAGCGAGCAGGTTCCCAACCCTCCATGAAGGGCCCCGCAGAATGGTTCACCGGCACCGTGCGTGTCGATCCCCTCAACAACCCGCCGGAGCCGGCACGCACATCCTGCGCGAGCGTGACTTTCGAGCCTGGCGCTCGCAGCCACTGGCACACGCACCCTCTGGGCCAGACGCTGATCGTCACGGCGGGCTGTGGCTGGACGCAGTGCGAGGGCGAAGGCATTGTCGAGATTCGCGCTGGTGATGTCATCTGGTGCCCACCGGGCCACAAGCACTGGCATGGTGCTTCCCCAACGACCTCGATGACCCACATCGCCATTCAAGAAGCGTTGGATGGCAAGGCCGTCATCTGGATGGAACCGGTGACCGAGGCGCAATATTCCGTGGGCCTGTCGCCAGAAACCGACCACCACCATTGAAAAGAAGAGCATAGGCAACAACATGCAACCCAAGTTGTTGTTTGGCATTGAGTTGCTGATTACGGCTGGACCGGGAGCCGTTCTATCGGCGCTTTGGCTCGCTAAAACGTAACGCGTCGACCACCCGCGTAAACGCCGGAGTGGGTTGACGCCGGCTCGGATAGTAAAGGTAGTAGCCGTCAAATGGTGCACACCAGTCTTGCAGTACGCGCACCAATTGCCCATGTTCGATGTGTGGCGCGAACTCCTCTTCTGGCAGAAATGCAATGCCCAGTCCTTCGAGTGCGGCGAGCACGATATGGGGCGTGCTGTTGAACACAACCTGCCCGTCGACGCGCACGTTCAACGGCACTCCTTTGCGCTCAAACTCCCAGACATACAGCCCGCCATGCGTTGGAAAGCGCATGTTGATACAGCTATGGGCCACCAGATCCCGTGGCGTTTTCGGCGCAGGATGCTTGGCAAAGTAAGCGGGCGACGCGACGGCGGCCATGCGCAGCTTTGGACCGATCGGCACCGCAATCATGTCTTTGTCGATGGTGTCGCCCATGCGCACGCCAGCGTCAAAACGATCTGCCACGATGTCCCTGAAACCGTAGCTGATATCGAACTCGACCTTGATGTCGGGAAATTCGGTTAGCAAGGGCGCGATCTTTGGCAGCAGCGTCGTTCGCACGATGTGGTCGCCGCAGGTGATGCGCACGTTGCCGGCTGGCTTGTCCCGCAGCTCGGTTAGGGCGTCCAACTCGGTCTCAATTTCATCGAAGCGGTGGCCGATGGCTTGCAATAGCTGCTCGCCAGCTGCCGTGGGCGACACGCTGCGCGTGGTGCGTGTGAGTAGACGGATTTCGAGTCTGGCTTCCAGGCCACTGATGGCTTGGCTGAGCGCCGACTGGCTTACGCCCAGCAGCGCAGCGGCGCGGGTGAAGCTGCCTTCCCGGGCTACCGTTACAAAGGACAAAAGATCGTTGAGGTTGCGTCTGACCATGCTGTAGTTTCCCATGGATATTGATTAGTAATACTTATATGGTCATTAAGTATTCATTAGCTAGTCAAAACAAACCCTGGCCACGAAAATTCAGTCCGTTACACAGAATGAATGGAAATTGACCTATGACCCAAGAAAAATCGGATCGCCGCGAGTTCCTGAAAACTGCCGGTACCAGCGTGGCTGCACTGGGCGCCCTGTCCGTCGCTGGAAGTGCCGCGTTTGCAGCGGACAACAAACCAGTGCCAGACATGTCCAATGGCGCCAACAACTTCTACAAGAGCACCACCGTGGCGGCGCAGAAAGTCACTTTCAACAACCTGTACAAGATGAAGGTGGTCGGGAATCTGTTCACGCCCCAAGAACTTAATCGCAATGCCAAGCACCCGGCCATCGTCGTCGGCCATCCGATGGGCGCGGTCAAAGAGCAAAGCTCGAACCTGTATGCACAAAAGCTGGCCGAGCAGGGCTTTGTCACCTTGGCAATCGACCAGTCGTTCTGGGGTGAGAGTGAGGGCCAAACGCGCAACCTCGTGTCGCCCGACATTTACGCCGAAGCCTTCAGCGCAGCGGTGGACTACCTGGGCACCCAGGCGTTTGTGAACCGGGAGCGCATTGGCGTGCTTGGTATCTGCGGCAGCGGCAGTTTTGTCATCAGCGCGGCCAAAATCGACCCGCGCATGAAAGCCGTTGCGACGGTCAGCATGTACGACATGGGCGCAGCCAACCGCGACGCGCTGAACCATTCCCAGACGCTTGAACAGCGCAAGCAGATCATTGCCGAGGCGGCGCAGCAGCGTTATGCAGAGTTCATCGGCGGGCAGACAGCCTACACCGGCGGAACCGTGCACATGCTGGACACAGACACACATCCAATCCAACGCGAGTTCTACGACTTCTACCGCACATCTCGTGGCGAATT
>JBDTAG010000219.1:0-2900 GCA_039924745.1 Rhodoferax sp. | reverse complement strand
TCATCAGGTGGCTACCAGGGCCTGTCCTTTGCTATCCCCATGGATGTAGCAGTGCACGTCGAACAGCAAATCCTCACGACAGGCAAGGTCCGCCACGCCAAGATGGGCTTGGCGGTGCAAGAGGTGGATCAGTTGTTGGCCGAATCCTTCGGGCTTGCCCGCCCCACTGGCGCGCTGGTGTCGGATGTCGTCAAAGGCGGAGCGGCGGACCGGGCCGGCATGGATATTGGTGATGTGGTGCTGACCGCCAACGGCCAAGTGGTGGACCAAGCGGGCGTATTTTCTATCGTCGTGGGTCTGGCCCTGCCCGGTGATAAATTGGATCTGATTGTGTGGCGCCGAGGCAAGAAACTCCCCTTGCAGGTCACGATGGACGACGCCACAGAACCCATTGCAAAAAAGGTGGCAGACACGACGGGCACGTCTGTCAACCGCCTGGGCGTTGCATTGCGCCTGCAAACGCCAGAGGAAATGCGCACTGCGGGGTCAACCGCAGGCCTCTTCATCGAAAAGGTCAGCGGCGTAGCCGAACGTGCTGGTGTACAGCCCGGAGACCTGCTGCTGGCCATCAACCATGAACCCATGGTCTCACTAGAGCAAGCCAAAATCGCAGCCGACCACGCCAGCCGCTCGGTAGCATTACTGCTGATGCGCGACGGCGACCGCATCTACATCCCGTTGCGACTGACCGCCGCATCAACCCTCTAGCGCTGTCAGTGCTGGGCGCGCAGCTCCTTGGCCGCCGCCACCATGTTGACCAGCACTGGCACCACCTCTTTCCATTGCCGTGTCTTCAGCCCGCAACTTGGAGGTGAACGCAAACAGCAGAACCAATGCGCCCTATCCCGTATCCAAATCCAAGTGGGGTTGTGGCATTTGAAAACGGTGTGCAGCTAATCCAACGACGCAGCCAACTCGCGCAAGGCCAGTCGCGGGTTGTCTTCGATGATGTCGCCGTGCGACACCACGATGCGCGTCAAATTTGGCATGGCAGCCCATTCGATCAACTGCAAACGCAGCGCTTGGATATCGCTGACCATGGTCATCTTCACGACCGATGGAATATTCTGCTCGTCGCCTGCAAAGCCCGCCATGCGCAGCAACCATCCGCCGAAACCCTTGGCATCGCGGTTGTTGCCAACCAGGTCGTTCAGTATCAACGTGCAGCCCTCGCCCGAGCGCACCAACAACGCGGCTTCGTGCCCACGGGTGCCGGCTACGGCCATGAACTCCAGTTCAAGATCACGAAAGTCGGGCGTAACGGTGTCAACCGCCAGTAGCTCTTCCACTTTGGGGCGGGCGCCTTGCGGCGTGACGACCTGCATCGCCGGGTAACGGTCCTTCCAGATTTTGGCGGCATGGGATTGGCCTATCAACTAAGGCCTACCGCACCGATTCACCCCATGCACCGTCTGTACGGTGTCACGCACAAAAGCCCTAAGCGCACTCAGACCGCTATGCGAATGGCGGACAGCGGGCGCTCTACATAACGCTCAAACAGCAAGGAGACGGCAATGCAAACCGCCCACGCGCCGGCGAAGAGCCAGGCTGCATCGCCGGGTGCCGTCCACGTAAAACGAGCCCACACCACATTGGCCAACAACAGGATGGAAAAGTGCGTCAAGAACAGCGCATAAGAACTGCGGCTCATGACCCGCAGCAACCGCAAAGCCAACGGTTTGATTGAATGCGTATGGTGCGCTTCGTGGCCCAAGCGCCAGCGCGCCAGGCCCAGCCCAAGGGCCATGACCACTGCTAGCGCAATACGCAAGCGAAAGTCCCACGTCAACGCGGCGCAACCTATTGCCGCCAGCAGAGCCAACAACCTACCCGCATGGCGCGAGTGGCCAGCCCACCAGGCAAAAGCCCCCATGCCATATGAGCCAAAAAAATACAGCGCCCACATGTCGCCAGTCTGGTGCAGGTTGAAGAAGAATAGCGACGCCAACATCGCCAACACAACCAGCCATTGCGCGGCGCGGCCGCCGACCCAGAGCAAGAGCGCCATCGCGGCAAACAGTTGAAAATCAATCGCCACATACCAGACGCCGCTCGACAGTGACTCGTACCCCAGAATATCGAACAGCAGCGCAAAGTGCGCCAGCAAGGCAAATGGGCTGGGTGCGGCAGGAATGAAATCGGCCTGCAGCCACTGCCTGGCCAAGGCGCTGCACGCGGTGACCAACAGCAGGGCCACGCCAAATGGCAACACCAGGCGAACATAGCGCTGCGCCACACTGCGCCACGGGGCTTGGCGCTGCAAGTGCCCATGCGGAGCGAGCGTGCCCGCCGCAAGGTAGCCGCCTATCACCAGGAACACCTGCACCGCCATGCGCGCGTATGCAAAGAACCAGTCCGTCAGCGCCGGGGCGACCACTCCCAGCGCGTGGGCCAAGGGGCCGTAGGCCGAGAAGTGGTGCAGAACGATGAAGTGCGATGCCAGCACTTTGGCGACATCGATGTGGGTCTGGCGGCGTGACATGGTTTCCTAAAGCGGGGCGCAGTATAGACGCCAAGCACGCGCAATCGATTTGAAATCAAAATTGCAAAAAAACAATGCGGCAAATAGCGCACTTCGAAGTGCATTCGTTTTTTTTAAGCAGTCCACATCGGGAATCAACCGCTGCAGGACTAGGTGCGCTGTCGCACGGACGGTTATGAGTGAAAAATCAACAATGCCCCATCGTTAAACAAAACCAAAGAGGTATTGACATGCTGTACACCATCGCCGTTATTCTGGTTATTTTGTGGTTGCTGGGGATGGTCACATCCTTCACTCTGGGTGGATTTATTCACATTCTGCTGATCATCGCGATCATCTCGGTTTTGCTGCGCGTTATAGGATAACTGTGCCAAAAACCCATACTGGGTAAAGCGAACCCAGTTATTGGCAGGAAAAA
>JBDTAG010000218.1:0-6369 GCA_039924745.1 Rhodoferax sp. | reverse complement strand
GGAACAAACCGTAGGCCCAAGTTTCTCAACGCGCCGTTCTGCGCAGCAACGGCATTCAGGCCCGACGCACAATCCAATCCCATTTGCATTTGAACCTCTGCCGCTTGGCCCACGCTACGCCATGGGTCTAGCCAACTTGCGGCCCAATCAATCGTGCTCAGGCCGTCAACCGCCACGCCAGCGTTTCGTCCGCGCACAAAGGTTTCAATCGTGCCTCGCCGAAGGCAAAGCTCTCAGGCACAGTCCAGGCTTCGCGACGCAATGTAACCGTTTCGGTGTTGCGTGGCAGCCCGTAGAAATCGGCACCATAGAAACTGGCAAACCCCTCCAGCTTGTCCAGTGCACCCGCTGCATCAAAAGCCTGGGCATACAACTCCATGGCTGAAAACGCGGTGTAGCAACCTGCGCAGCCGCTGGCGTGCTCTTTCAGGTGTGCCGGGTGCGGGGCGCTGTCGGTGCCTAGGAAGAATTTGGCTGAACCACTGGTAGCGGCTTTGACCAGCGCCAAACGGTGTGTTTCGCGCTTGAGAACCGGCAGGCAATAGTAATGTGGGCGAATGCCACCGGTGAAGATGGCGTTGCGGTTGTACAGCAAGTGGTGCGCGGTGATGGTGGCGCCGGTGTAGCGGTCGGCCGACTCCACATACTGCGCGGCCTCTTGGGTGGTGATGTGTTCAAAGACGATCTTCAGCTCAGGGAAATCTTTGCGCAGTGGGATCAACTGTGTGTCGATAAACACGGCCTCGCGGTCGAACAAATCAATGTCGGGCGAAGTAACCTCTCCGTGCACCAGCAACAAGATGCCTTCTCGTTGCATGGCCTCCAACGTTTTGTAGGTTTTACGCAGATCGGTCACACCGGCGTCACTATTGGTGGTGGCACCGGCGGGGTAGAGCTTGAGTGCAACCACCCCTGCATCTTTGGCTCGGCGGATTTCGTCGGCTGGCAGGTTGTCGGTCAGGTACAACGTCATCAAAGGCTCAAAGCTAACGCCTTCGGGTACAGCCGCCTGGATGCGCGCCTTGTAGGCCAAGGCTTGTTCCGCTGTAGTGACCGGTGGCCTGAGGTTGGGCATGATGATGGCGCGCCCAAACTGGGCGGCAGTGTGCGGCACCACGGTTTGCAACGCCTCGCCATCGCGCACGTGCAGATGCCAGTCATCGGGTCGGGTCAGGGTGATTTTTTGCATGAAATTCTTGAACAATGGGCTGTTGTTTCTTTACTTGCGCGCAGCTTGGGCCAGCAGGTATTCCCACAGGGCCTGTGCAGCGCTTTTGGAGGCCAAGGCAGGGCTGCGCGATGCGGGGGCCCCGCCACGGTGTAGTTCTTTGAGCACAGGCTTTTCGCGGTAGACGCGCACGTCCATCGTGATTTCCAAGCCTTTGGCATCGGGCGGCGCGGCACTCACCAAACGTTTAGCACGCAGCTCTGTTTTAACCGCACTGTGCGGCAAAAATGCGATGCCGTGGCCTTCAAGAGCCATCGCCTTCAGGCCTTCGGCCATATCGGTCTCGTAAACCCGGTCGAAGTGGATAGGCGTGTTGGATTGTTTCAAAATCAGCTCAACCATGTGCCCCAGGTAAGCACCCGGTGCATAACCCAGATAGGGCAATGGGTGGGCAGCCCGACCAGGCAGCTGGTACATGGGGGCACCCTGCGCATCGGGCTTCACATAGGGCGCCAGCACCTCTTCATCCAGACTCACCATTTCGTAGCGGTCAGCATCCAACTGAAACGGTTGCGACGTATGGTGGTAGGCGATCAAAAGGTCGCAACTGCCCTCCACCATACGCAATACCGCATCGTGCACGTTGAGCGCAATGAGTCGGCTTTTGATGGGACCAAAGGTTTCGCGCAGACTGGATACCCAGGCCGGAAAAAACGTAAAGGCCAATGTGTGCGGCACTGCAAATTCGATGACGTCTTGTGCCGCCGAAGTGTGCCCCCGCAACATAGCCCGTGTGCTTTGCAGGGACTGCAACACCTCCATAGACTGGTCATAGAGCGTCTCGCCAGCAGGGGTCAGCCGAGTGGGATAGCTGCTTCGATCCACCAAATCGGTGCCAGCCCAAGCTTCCAGCGATTGGATTCGCCGCGAAAACGCGGGCTGGGTGACGTGTCGCAGTTGTGCGGAACGGCTGAAACTACGTGTTTCGGCCAACGATACGAAATCTTCAAGCCATTTGGTTTCCATACCCAAGATTATGCGCGAATTGCATGGGTGCCACATCCGAGTATGGCGGGCTGCCTACTTTGGTGTGTAGGCTTTTGCCGCTTCAAAATTACCCGAAGGGATGCCGACAAAATGGGTCAAGACGTACTGATAAATCAGAGGGTTGGTGTTTTCAAGCGAATGTGCGTCGCCGCCATCCAATGGTTCATTCACGATGACGACCAATTCTGGCTTTGCCGCTGCAATGCGCACGATTTCTTGCTCCTGAAAAGCTGTTGAGCGTTTCAAAAGGGCATAGATGTCCAGCACTGGTGCGCGCTTGTTCAACAACGCATAGGCCCCCGGCCAACTAGGTGTGACCAAGATATTACCGTCTTGGGAAAGGTGCTCAGCAGCCAATTTTTTCAACCACTCCACTTCCTTTGCTTTCTGTTCCGGCACGTTCAACGTGTCGCCTGCTACCTGAAGGGTCACGCACTTGTGGACCAACAGACATTTGCCAGCAGGTTGAAGTGGAAACATTAGCGCAATGCTGCCCGCAACCAAACCTGCCAATAAGGTCCATTTCAGCTTGGGTTGAAGCCCCTGGAGTGCAACCAAACTTGCAACTAGTAACGGAAAAACACCGAACGACAAATGGGGTACATCTGCACGCGAAAATACATAGTGTGCGTACGGTAAAGACAACAACGCGGCGGCAGCAAATGCCGGGTTCATACCACGACCTTTGTACCGTTGCCATGCAAGCCACGGAAGCGACACCAAAGGCAACAACACAACCCCAATAAAAACGAATCCGACCAAAAACCCGTGTACGGCAAACTGCAACGGCATGGACAGCAGTTCCGGGCTCCAGGGCCATGGCACTGGCAACGGCAGATTTGTGGCCTTCATTTCGAACAGAAAGTAAACGCTATCCATGAAGGCACTGGCAAAGCCATCCACCAACAGCATCATGAGCAGAATCGGTGCAAAGCCCAGCACGACACCTGCAACGAAAGTGGGGACCGGTTTGAACCATTGAAAAAACCCGACGCGCGTGCCCAGTCCGTTCAAGACCACAAGTCCAGCGCAACCCACCAACCCATACACACCATGGTTGCGCCCAATAGATGCCATCAGACCAACGCAAACACCCAGCCAAAAATAACGCGCCTGCGAAGACCTTTCAATCACGAAGGCAAAAGCTGCGATCAACACTATCGACGCTGCCACATCGTAGACTTTGCAATAGACATACATCCACATCACCAATGTGATTGCGGACGCAACTACGAAGACAAGCTTTTCACGCGTGGCGACCTTCCCGTGCCGCATGACAGTACACAGTGCTAAAAACAAGGCGAGCACTTGGCATACCGCCGTTGCCGCTCTTAAGGCCACGATACCGTTGCTATCGATCAGCCGCATCAGTGCAGCGGCCCAATAATATCGAGCAGGGTCATAGGCCAAAAAATCACGAATGGGGACGTCGCCTGCCAGCACCCGCTTCGCTCCATACCAAAAGAAACCTTCATCCCAAAGGTTGAAGTCTTGGTGGCCTTGCCAAACAAACAACAGGGCTACGGTAGCCAAAGACACTGCGAAAAGCAGCAGGGTGTGCCTCGATTTCAAGTGACCCACCTCAGGGGCTGTCATCACTCAGTTCCTTCAACCCGGTCCCCGCCCTGCTGCTGCAAGGACCACATTTCGGCATAACGCCCATTCGCAGCCAATAAGGCGACATGGTTGCCGCGTTCAATGATGCGTCCCGCATCCATAACCAATATTTCATGGGCATCCACTACCGTGGACAGGCGATGGGCAATCACCAGCGTGGTCTTGTTGCGAGCCACGCTTTGCAACTCGGCCTGAATGGCACGCTCATTGGCCGAATCCAGTGCCGAAGTCGCTTCGTCGAAAATCAGGATTGGTGGATTTTTCAAAAGCGTGCGTGCAATTGCCACGCGCTGCTTTTCGCCACCCGACAATTTCAAACCGCGCTCACCCACCATGGTGCCGTAGCCTTTTGGCGTGGAACTAATGAAGTTGTGAATATGGGCCGATGCAGAAGCCTCCTCAACCTGTGCATGGGTCGCGCCCGGTCGACCATATGCGATGTTGTATTCCACCGTGTCGTTGAACAGCACGGTATCCTGCGGCACGATACCAAGACACGCGCGCACACTGGACTGGGTCACTTGCTTGATGTCTTGGCCAGCAATTAGGATACGGCCACCCTCTTGCGCGTTGCTGACATCGTAAAAGCGAAACAACAGCCGCGCCAGCGTGGATTTGCCAGATCCAGAAGGGCCAACAACGGCCACCGTCTTTCCGGCGGGAATTTCGAAGCTGATGTTGTGCAAGATAGCGCGACCGCCTTCTGGATTGGTAGCCGTCGGCAGGTCATACGAAAAACTCACGTTCTCAAACGCAAGGGGCGTATCTCCATTCAATTGCAAAGCCTGCGCGCCGGGGACATCGGCGATTTCACGTTCGCGTTCCATTAGCGTAAACATCTTCTCCAGGTCGGTCAGGCTTTGTTTGATCTCACGGTAGATCACGCCCAAAAAATTCAATGGAATGTAAAGCTGGATCATGAACGCGTTGACCATCACCAGGTCACCGAGGGTCATACGTCCGTCGACGACACCTTGTGTGGCGCGCCACAACATCGCCACTAGGCCGGTAGTGATGATGAGTTGCTGCCCTGTGTTCAGCATCGACAGTGTGGTCTGGCTCTTCAGGCGAGCGGTACGTAGACGCTTAAGGCTTTCGTCATAGCGGTTTGCTTCAAAGGCTTCATTGTTGAAATACTTGACTGTTTCATAGTTCAACAACGAGTCGACAGCTTTGGAATGGGCCGCCGAATCAAACTCGTTGGCCTCTCGGCGGAATTTGGTGCGCCACTCAGTCACCAGCACCGTGAACGTGATGTACAGCGCCAAGGCTGCCAGCGTGATCCAGGCAAACCAGACATCGAACTTCACCGCCAATATGCTCAACACCAGCGCAACCTCAATCAGCGTGGGTACGATACTGAACAGCGAGAATGAAATCAACGATTCGATGCCGCGCACGCCCCGTTCAATATCACGTGTCATGCCGCCCGTCTGGCGCTCCAGGTGGAAGCGCAGGCTCAATGCGTGCAAGTGTTCAAAGGTTTGCAGCGCAATGCTGCGCGCCGCGCCCTGTGTGGCCTTGGAGAATATCAACTCGCGCAATTCGGTCAGCGCGGATGTCGATAGCCGCAAGGCGCCATAACCTAACAACAAAGCAACCGGAACGACCAATACCGCGGTCGGATCGCCGGGTTTGTAGTTCATGCGGTCCACCAGCGTCTTGAGCAACAGGGGCACACCCACAGTGGTCATCTTTGCGCCGACCATAAAGGACAGCGCGAAGACGACCCGCCATTTGTAGGCCCACAAATAGGGGAAGAGGCGCTGAATCGTCTCCCAGTCGGATTTGGCGGGCGTCGCAGGAACGTTCAAAGTGGGGACAGGAGCTGGAGAGGTGTGGCTAAGGTCGCGCATGGGGAGAAGGTATTTTTGGTCGATCCTGCAAGAGGTTACGATTGTGCCTATGTCTACGAATACAAGCCCACCCTCCCTCCAACTGCCCAAAGACGAGGAACTGGTCCTCAAGGTCATTCCCATGCCGGCAGATTGCAATGCCAACGGCGACATATTTGGCGGCTGGGTCATGGCACAGGTGGACTTGGCGGGCTCCGTGCTCCCCGCGCGCTACACCGAAGGCCGCATGGCCACGGTGGCGGTCAATGAGTTTGTGTTCAAGCACCCGGTACGGGTCGGCGACATCTTGTCTTTTTTCTCCAAGGTGACCCGCATTGGGCGCACATCCATCACGGTGAAGGTGGAGGTCTATGCCGAGCGCTACCGCACGCAAGGCCAGTACATCAAGGTGACCGAAGCGTCGGTGACCTACGTGGCGATTGACGACCAAGGCAAGCCGCGTGAAATCTCCAAAACAGCGACTGTCTGACGACTGCGAATTTGGGGTCACGACGATTTGCTACGTTTTTTGTAGCTGACAAAGCATATTCCACGAGGGCTGGCGACATATTTACCCGCAGATTCAAGTACAAAGCGCAACGGTATGCAGTGTAAGTGGGCGCACCGGTAAGTTGTAAAACACCTCGTGCGGTGTTCGGTATCCCAGGCACTTGCGGGGCCGATGGTTAAGCCGATAGACCG
>JBDTAG010000217.1:0-4128 GCA_039924745.1 Rhodoferax sp. | reverse complement strand
GGGCCAGCGCTACCAGCAATCCAACCAATGGGCAGCAGAAACGCTGGCGATGGCGTTAAACGACAACGGCAACGGCAACGTATCTGGAACAGTGAACAGGACGCAAGCTCAGCATTGGATGCAGACCCATGGCTACCAGCCCACCGTATTGCACATCGGTGCCCTGACCCGATTGGGCGGGCGCATGGGCTCCGCCAACATTGCGTTTGACGACCACCCCAATGCCCAGCGATTTTCTGACCAAATCGCAACGGTCACTGTCGATTCAATTTTCGACTGGATGACCCGCACCGGTCTCACGGTGCAACCGGTTTGGTACAAGCGCGAAGCGAGCAATTGACCGCCAACAGGACACCATCGCCCAACCAACCAGAACTACAAGCACGCACGCCTCTGCGTTGCACACGGCCCCAAAGTTGCCTCGTGTGGGCGCATTGCGCTACGCTGAATTGGCCTGAATACCCGCTTGTTCCAATAAGTCACGTACCAGTTCCAGACGGATTAACGGGTTTTCAAGCGCCATCAAACCGTGCTTCACATGCAATGGTAATTGGAGTAATTCACACCAGCGATTGGCCACCCAAGCACAGTCCGACAAGTTATACGGCTCTGCAAAAGGCCACTGTTCTAGCGGAACACGCTGCAATTGCAAGTTGCGAATGATTTGCGCCAAGCTGTCTGCTGGCCCCTTCAAATCAGGAGGGACAGAGACCGACTGGTCGTCTGACAACAACGTTACGTCAGCAACCCAAAGCCCATGTTTGAGCTTTTCGCGCTTGGTGATTTGGAAACGCTGCGTGCCCAAACACTGCACTACGATCAGCCCCGGTTGCGGTCGTTGCAATTGGGTAATCGTGGCGAGTGTGCCGAACGACTCAAACGCTTCAACAGCAAACGCATTCCCATCTTGTGACAATCCGGAGGCTGCAGATTCCGATGGGCCCGAACCGCTCTCCCGTTTTTGAACCTCGGCGCCGCGTGACAGCGCTACGACGCCAAACGGTGCGCCGGTTTTGTGGCACTTGTTGATCATGTCCAGGTAGCGCACTTCAAAAATTTGCAAAGGCAGCCGACCGGCAGGAAACAAAACTGTTCCCAAAGGGAACAGTGGGAGTGAATGCAGTGTGAGAGGGACCGTCATGTCAACATGCTATCCGTGAACAGGCTGCTTCGCAGGACATGATTCTGAAAACCCTCTTTCGAAAAATATTGTTTTGCTGTGAGACGTAAGTCCGGTGCGATACTGAAATGCACAGGACGATGACGACATCGGAACCTGACACAACACATTGGAGACCATGCAATGGCGATTATCAAATGGGTATTTATTGTCGTTTTGGCGCTTATTGCAAGTGCCATCGTTGCAGGACAGTTGGGTTTGCTGCAAGGCAAGGCCCCTACAGATTTGGGAGTTCACGAAGGCAAACTCAAAGGCCTTTCCGCAACAGACAACAGTGTCAGCAGCCAAGCCGACTTGTACCCCAACCATCCGCAGCACGATTACTCCAGCATCGCCCCACTTGCGTTGCGCGGCGATGGCCCAAACACCATTGCCAAGCTCAAAGGCATTGTGGAACGCATGGATGGCGCAAAGGTCATCACCAGTGCCCCTGACTACCTGTACGCGCAGTTCACCACGCCACTCATGAACTATGTTGACGACGTTGAATTTTGGTTTGACCCTGCTAATCAAGTCATTCAGTTGCGCTCAGCCTCGCGTGTAGGCAAGGGTGACCTTGGCCTGAATCGCAAACGCATGGAAGTTATACGTGCAGCCTTGGCTGCTGCGCCTCACGGCTGAACCGCTCACCCATGGCAAGGTTCCGTAGACACTCCAAACTTGCCAAGCCACTGGCGCGCCCTTCACGATCGCCATCACCTTTCGCAGATGGTGTTCACTGAAATTTCCCGCTGATTTTTCAAGCACAGCTAGTCATTCTTGCGTGTTCGGCAGGAACAAGCTGGCCTTGTTCTTCCTTCGCCTGCAGTGGGTAACTATGAAAAACTGTTCCGGGTGCAGCTTTGACTGCAATCCTGACGCTACACCGTGCGATGTGGCACAACACCGCTGGTGCGACCAGGTCCAGCACGTAAGCTGCAAGCCGGCCGACTTGGCATAGAAAATCTTAGTCGCGCTTGGTGACTTGGCTACTTCCACAATAGCTTGGACGCATCTTGCTTCCGTGGTCTCAACGGTTTTTGAGGTGACCTCTGGTGATACCCCTTGCCCCCCATTGATTCGGGCTAAGCGGTATCCTCCTGCCCCTATGAAAACTTCCTTCTTCGGCATCGCTCTGGTGCTCGGCCTGCTTTCGGCCATCGGCCCTTTCGCTATTGACATGTACCTCCCTGCACTGCCCTCCATTGGGCAAAGTTTGGGCGCCTCCGTGGGGGCGGTGCAAGCCAGCCTCATGGCATTCTTTATCTCTTTGGGTATTGGGCAGATCATTTACGGCCCTGTGTCGGACATGGTGGGCCGCAAGCCGCCGCTCTATTTCGGCTTGGTGCTCTTTGGCCTGGGTAGTATTGGCTGCGCGCTGGCACCCGACATCCAGACCTTGGTGGTGCTGCGCTTTATCCAAGGCCTGGGCGCCTGCGCGGGCATGGTGATACCGCGAGCTGTGGTGCGTGACCTGCACACCGGGCATGACGCCGCGCGCCTGATGTCGCTCTTGATGCTGGTGTTCAGCGTGTCGCCCATTTTGGCGCCGTTGGCTGGCAGCTTTTTGATCGAAGCATTTAGCTGGCGCGCCGTGTTTTGGGCGGTGACGGTGGCGGCGGTACTGGGCCTGGTCTTGCTGGCCACTCGGCTGCAAGAAACCCGACCCGCAGAGGACCGCGTCAACAGCAACTTCGCCAGCGCCTGGGCTGCGTATGGCGTGCTGCTGCGCGACCGGCACTTTTTGGGGCTGGTGTTTATCGGTGCGTTCGGCATCTCCAGCTTCTTTGCCTACCTCGCCAACTCGTCCTTTATTCTGATTGACCACTACGGCCTCACACCCCGCCAGTACAGCTTTGCTTTCGCAGCCAATGCTGCGTCGTTCATCGGCATTTCCCAGTTCACCGGAAAGCTCAGTGCACGCTTTGGTCTGGTCAAACTGGTGAAGTTTGCCGTGGTGGGCTACGCCGTGATGATGAGCATGCTGCTGCTCATCAACCTTGGAGGAATAGAGCGACTGGACGTCATGCTCGTCATGCTGTTTGTGGGCTACGGCTTCTTGGGCCTGGTAGTGCCCACCACCGCCGTGCTGGCGCTGGACGAACATGGCGAGATAGCAGGTACCGCGTCCGCGCTCATGGGTACGCTGCAGTTTGTCACGGGTGCAGTCGTTATGGGCATCACCGGTGTGATGGCGGACGGCACGGCCCGGCCCATGCTGGCCGGTATTGCTGGATCCGCCATCGTTGCCTTGGTCTTGGCGCGATTCACTTTGTACAAAGCAAGCCCTGCTGTGCACCCTTAATTTTGGCGACTGCGCAATTTCTGTAAATGTTCTTTTAGTACCCGCATCAACGCCTTGGGTTTGGCAATTTCAAAATTCACACTCCAGCCGTATGCGACCCTGCTCTTGCGTGAGTTTGCCAATGCTGGCTGGAATGGCCCGCCGTCCTTGCTACGGCAACTACGCAAGCTGATGTGGCGTCGACTTCTGGCGTCACCATCTACCGCCGTGCAGTTACTACCTGCCAGCTCAACCCCAAGGCCTATGCCTTTACCTTTGCGTTGTTCCCCGCATTTATTCGCGCCGACTCACGCGGATTGTTGGCGCAGACGGCGGCGCCGCGTTGGCACTGCAATCTCACGCTTCCATACAGGCGCGCCAAAGTGTGATGGCGCGTTACTGACTGCTACCCAGGCTTGGGCAACTAAATTAGCTGAACGCAGTTAGCGGTCTGGGTTGGGGAACACAATGCCTCGCAGTGCGCCTTTGCGCGCGAATGGCTTCCATTGCCCCTCTGCCTGCGCCAAGCGATCGGCAACCGCCCACCACGTGGTCGGGTTCAAGCCCAAGCCGATGTGGCTGGCGTAGACCTCCACATTTTCGGTATGCGGGTTGACCTTGCAGGGTGCTTGCAGGCTGGCCTGCCAAGCGACGACCCCATCGGTACGGGTGTAAATGGATGTAG